>JAYUFP010000142.1:0-2385 GCA_043738665.1 Isosphaeraceae bacterium | reverse complement strand
AAAAAAGACGAAGAAATACCGTGTGTTCGTGATCCCCAAGGGGACCAGTCATGAGTTCTGGTTGACGATCCACGCCGGAGCCCTCAAAGCCGCGCATGATCTGGGGAATGTCGAAATCGTCTGGCAAGGCCCCGAGAAGGAGGATGACCGCCTCCAGCAGATCCAACTCGTGCAGACGGCGGTCGCCAGCGGGGTCGATGGAATCGTTTTGGCACCGCTCGACTCGAAGGCTCTTGTGAAACCCGTCGAGGAAGCGATCGCCAAGAAGATCCCCGTGGTCATCATCGATTCGGGGCTCGATTCCAAAAAGATCGTCAGCCACATCGCCACGGATAACTTCCACGGGGGAGTGCTCGCGGCCCAGAGGCTTGGAACCGTTCTCAACGGGGAAGGCAACGTCATCCTCCTTCGATACGCGGTCGGCTCCGAGAGCACCGAGCAGCGCGAGAAGGGGTTCACCGAGACGCTCGCCAAGGAGTTCCCCAAGATCAAATTAATCTCCGACGGCGAATACGCCGGTCCAACCAACGACACGGCCCAGCAGAAGTCGCAGAGCCTGATCACCCAGTTTCGCGGACAGGTCAACGGGGTCTTCTGCCCTAACGAGTCGAGCACGCTGGGGATGTTGCGCGCACTCGAAGGGGCCGGGTTGATCGCGGTCGGGCCATGACGCCCCTGGCTGCGAAGAAAAGCCGCGCTTCAGGGTCGATCTTTTGGTTCTGGACCGTGTTCGGGCCGTTTCTGGGCTTGCTCGCGACGGTCGGACTTTTCGCGTACCTGACGCGGGGATCGGGCACGTTCCTCTCGGTCTACAACTGGCGGACGATCTCCGTTCAGACGGTGATCGTCGCCACCGCGGCGCTCGGGATGACGCTGATCATGATATCGGGCGGCATCGATCTCTCGATCGGCTCGGTCGTGGCGTTGGTCTGCGTCGTCAGCGCCCTGGCGGTCCGCGGTTCGCAGGTCCAGCTACCGTCGTTTCTCGGCGCGGAGTTGTGGACGTTGAAGCCGGTGCCTCTCGTGCTTGCATTGATATTGGGGGTCGTGATCGGCGGGCTTTGCGGATTTTTAAATGGGGTGATGATCGCGAGGCTGCGAGTCGTGCCGTTCATCATCACTCTGGGTGGAATGAAGATGTATCGAGGGCTGGCGAAATGGCTCGCGAGCAGCACCTCAATTTATATGCCGCAAGAGGCGCAGACGTGGTGGTTCAATTCGGCCCTGGCCATGGAGCCGCAACCGGCGTGGCTGATCGTCGCTCCCGGGGTCTGGATCTTGCTGGGCCTGAGTTTCATGCTCTCGCTCATGCTCAAATACACCGTCCACGGCCGTTACCTTTACGCGATCGGTTCGAATGAGACGGCGTCCCGCCTTTGCGGGATCGGCGTACCCCGCGTAAAAACGGCGGTTTACGCGGCGGCGGGTCTGCTTTTCGGGCTCGCGGGGGTGTTTCAGTTCATCTATCTGGTCGGAACCGGCGACCCGACCACCGCCGAGGGGCTGGAACTTCAGGTCATCGCCGCGGTCGTGATCGGTGGGGCGAGCCTCAGCGGGGGCGAGGGGACGATCCCGGGGACCCTGATCGGCTGTCTGATCATGTCGGTGCTGAGCAACGGATGCGTCCTCGCGGGAATCCCCAACGCCATGCGGGACATGATCATCGGCGCGATCATCATCGCCGCGGTGAGCCTCGACCGGTTCCGGAGGGGACGCTCGCGATGATGCGACCGGAAAAGCGAAGAATTTGACCGCGGATGACGCGGATCAACGCCGATGAAGGCAACGAGGAAGAGATAGGGGCCGGAAGATCGGCTCCGGCACTTGTCTCGATGCGATCGTTATCCGTTTTTCTTGATCCGCGTTCAACCGCGTCATCCGCGGTCGAAATCTTCCCGCGATTCCAGCGCCCGTGCAATCGCCGCTTTCCCCCGCCCCGCGCGCTTGAATCCGGCATCGACGGGCCACTACAATGAGTCGTCACAGGGTCGGCCGACCGGCCCCATGGAAATACAAGCTCGATAACTTCTATCGAGGTCAGGCGGGGTCTTTCAGGCCGCGACAAGGCCGCCCCTGTGCCTTCGCCCAATTAACGAGGGGGACAGGGACGGAATGTCTACTGCCGGCGAGCGGATCACGCAGTTGCTCGACGAGTTCCGTCGCTCCCGCGACGTGATGGTCGGTGAGCTTGGCAAAGTCGTCATCGGCCAGCGCGAGGTGATCGAACTGATCCTTGCCGCCATCTTCACGAGGGGACACGTCCTGCTCGTCGGAGTGCCGGGGCTCGCGAAAACCCTCATGGTGAGTTCCGTCGCGAAAATCCTCGACGTCAACTTCAAAAGAATCCAGTTCACCCCCGACCTGATGCCGTCGGACGTGACCGGC
>JAYUFP010000141.1:0-2389 GCA_043738665.1 Isosphaeraceae bacterium | reverse complement strand
GAGAGTCTTCCCCGATCGTCCCGTTCGTCGGGAACCGGGGCAGGTCCGCGTCGCACGAGCGAGCAGGTGATCGAGCAAAGGCGGGAGGGACCACGGATGGTCAGGCGAAGCCTCAAGCGTTTGAGCGCAACGGCGCTGGGTATCGCGTTGGCGGGCAGTCTCGCGGGCTGCGTCGAACGCCGTTACACGGTCCGCACCGATCCGCCGGGTGCCCTCGTCGTCGTCAACAACGAAGAGGTCGGCCGCGCGCCGGTTTCGCGTTCCATCGTCTACTACGGCGACCGTGACGTAACCCTGACGCTCGATGGCTATCAGACGATGCGGGTGGTCCAGCCGATCAAAGCCCCATGGTACGACAACATCCTCACGGAGTTCGTCACTGAGAACATGATCCCCTGGACCTTGCGCGACGAGCGTGACTTCACCTACAAGCTCGTCCCGGAATCCGTCCCCACGACCGGCGACCTGATGGCGCGCGGGGAAAACCTGAGAGTGCAGGGTCAGTCGCCGCCACCCCCGCGACGCGGCGGCTTGCTGGGTTTTTTCGGGTTTTAGACAGCGGCGATGGCCGATGATCGAGGGGCAATCGTCCTGTCAACGTCTCGGTTTGGGCATTGACCATTGTTGATCGGCCATTCCATGTCTTCAGGGGTGAACGACCGTGAAGCTCACCGCCGCCGCGATCCAGATGCCTTCCGAGCCGCTTTGCGTGGCGGCGAACCTCGAACGCGCTGACGAGCTTCTGCGGAAGGCGTTTCATGGCGGGACGGAGATCGCCGTTCTTCCCGAGATGTTCAACACGGGATACGGCTTCCTGCCCGACTTCGGACCACACGGCGAAACCCTCGAAGGGCCGACGTTCACCCATCTACGGGCTCGCAGCCGGCAATGGGGGATGTGCATCGCCGCCGGGTTTGTGGAGCGCGACGGCCATCATCTTCACGACGCCCTTGGGTTCGTCACGCCCGACGGTGACTCGTTCGTTTACCGTAAGCGGAACCTCGTCTTCTGGGAACGCTTCCGTTTCTATCCGGGGCGCGACCCGCTGGTCGTGAACACCCGGTTCGGCAGGGTAGGATTCGCGATCTGCGCCGACATGATTTACCGGAGAGTCTGGGACCACTACCGCGACAAGATCGACATCGCGATCGTCGCGGCGGCCTGGCCTGATTTCGCCGACCGATGTTCGGGGCGCAAGCACTGGCTGTTCGGGCACGTCGGCCCGCTCTCGGGGGCAATCCCCGGCCATGTTGCCAAGGATCTGGGCATTCCCGTGATCTTCGCCAACCAATGCGGAGAGACCCGAACGATGATCCCCGTCTTGCGGACTTATATCTCCGATCGGTTCGCGGGGAAAAGCAGCGTGACCGACGGCAGGCATGGTCCTTCCCTGATCGCGGGGGTCGATGACGAAGTCCTCCTCGCTCCCATCACGGTTCACTCACCTCGAGGCTTGAAAACATGGCGTTCTACGTCAAGCTCGGTCCCCGCGGCGTGATCTTCCGACTTGGAACCTGGTGGATCGGAATCGTCGGCGGGACGGCGTATTGGCTCGCATGCCGGAAGCGGATTCAGACTCCCCACCCCCACCCGAGTTGGACGCACTCCGGCAGAAATTAGGCCGATTTGCGGACGTCTTGGTCACAAGGCCGAAACGTGGGTGCCATGTAGTTCGATACTCGTCGCGCGACAAATGGTTGGGCCGGTCAATCGGACATCCGCTTTTGTCGAAGGGTTCCCAAGCCGAGAATGGCGACACGGCTAAGCACTCCGGACCGCTGGAAGCTCTTCCGGTCACACGGCCATCGGCCGTGAATTATGACGTCTCAAAAACCGCTTTACCGCCTGAAAGCGGCGGGATCGCCCCGCCAGGCGCGGGCCGAGGCCGAGACGAGGACCGGGAATCCGAGAACGGCGATCAAGCCGAACGCGCCGAGCGAGATGATCACGCTGAAGTTGAGCACGCTCCGGGCGATGGCGGGGATGTCGTCAACGGCGAAAAGCATGGCCCCGCAGAGGTGAGCCAGTAGAACGATCACGTTCAACGCGAGCGAGTTCCAGACGATCGCATAAATGGGGACTGGCGGGGGCGGGACCATCGCCTCGTATCTGGCAACCTGATGCGGCTCCGGAGAGTCGTCCTTCTCAAAGCCTGGTCCGTCGATGACGTCGTCGAGGTCGTGCATGGGTGCCTCGCTACGCGAGTTCGGTGATCCTGGCTTTTTTCGCAGGAGAGTCTTCCGGACGGGGATCGGCCGCACTCAATCCTGTTCGAGTTCGGGCTTTCGCTCTAAGAGTCCGTCCCGGAAGTTTCCCGGAGAAAAACGATGGCGGATGACCAATGGCCGATGACCGATGCGAGAAAACCGGCGGGAAAACGCCGCATTCG
>JAYUFP010000140.1:0-2389 GCA_043738665.1 Isosphaeraceae bacterium | reverse complement strand
ACCTGGAAAAGCGGGAGCAAGCTCCCGCACTCCACGGTCAATACACTCCATCCGCGGGGCAAACTTCACGCGCCGGTCGCCTAATGTTCGATCAGGTAGGCATCCGGGTCCGACTTGAACCCACCGTAACCGGCTTGTGTCGCCTCAATGTTGTGCGTCACCTCGCCGTCGTCGTACCGGCAGATGTAGTGCGACCGCACGCACGCCAGCGACACCGGCCAGCCCAGACGACGGCCGATCGCCACGTGCAACGCCGCCATGTTGCCGCAGGTGCCACGCCGCGTGTCCATCACCCCGTTGAGGAACAGGTCCGACGGGTTGGTGTAGTAGACCGCCGTGGCGGTCCTCTGGTCCTCGTTGTAGGCGATCCCCGCCTCATGCTCCAGATAGCCGCACAGCACGCCCAGGCGGAAGAAGTTCACGTCATTCTTCCAGTCTTGCGGCGTTTGCCGGAAGACCTTTTCCGCCCCCGGCAGCCGCCGCCGCACATCCTCGGCCCACTGGTCGGCCAGTTTTTGGTAGCAGGCGATATCGAGATCGGCCAGGCTGGGGATGCTCCTTGCCACCAGCAGATTCATCACCAGCGGGTCGACCCGGGCCAACTCGGCATCGGACACGCGAGAAGCTGGCGGTAGTCGGTCACGGTCGCTCCTCACGCACGTGCCAAGCCTGGAGGACAGCCACAATAGTCCCGGCATCGTCTCCGATCCGGAAATCACTTGCAAGTGGGCAGCATCGCACACCAGGAGGATTGCAAAGTCGAGACGCGAGCGATCTAAAATCGGAAACGAACCGCGGAGATCGCCGAGTCCGCGGAGAGAAGATGAGCAAAGAATCAAGTGAGACTCGGAATGCGACAAATCCACCTGTTCTCGTTGATTCTCATCCGTCTCTCTCCGCGATCTCTGTGATCTCGGCGGTTAATCCGCTTCGATTCGAGCGGACTCAGTCATTCGCATTCGACTTCGCAATCCTCCAGTCCGGCCTTGTCGGGAGCCTGACATTCACCCGGTCCCATTTCGGGTAACGTCTCTCAGTCACCGATGAGTGTATCGGTGGAGACCCCGAAGAATCGGGCCAGCGCCTTGACGTGTTTGGTGGACATTTTCCGTTTTCCCGCCAACATTTCGGAGAGCGAGGATTCCGCGATCCCCGTCGCGGCCGACACCTCCGCCTGGGTTTTCTCCCTGGCTTCGATCAGGTGGCGGACCATCGCGGCACCGCTCACCGAGGGGATGGGATATTGGCCCGCCTCGTACTTCGTAACAAGGTCCACGAGCACGTCGAAGTAATCCCTCTCCGCAGTCTCCAAAGGTTCGTGTTCCGCGAGCTTGGCGAGCACCTCGATCGCTTCGTCGTTCTCCGCATCGGTGCGGATCGGACAGAGCGGAAACACGCGGATCAATTTCAGGTACGCATCAGGCACACCGGCGGCGGCAGTCATGGGTCAACCTTTCTTTTTCGGGGAAGCTGGATTCTCGGCCGACTTCGGACGCCTCGGGAGCGGACCAGCACAAGATTGAGCCTGAGGGATTATCAGACGAGCATCGCGATGTGGACGGCGCGCTGGTCGAAAGGAACAAGTCCGGCGCGCCGATAAAGCTGGTGAGCGGGCAGGTTGCGCACGTCCACGGCAAGCTCAAGCCGTCCCACGTGCGGCGACGCTAGCTCCGCCGCGTGAGCGAGCACGGCCCGGCCAAGCCCGCGGCCCCGAGCCGCGAGGGTCAGCCCGAGATAGGCGACCTCCCAAGCATCCCGGTCGGGCAGATCCGATAGGAGAAGCACGGCCGATGCCTCCGGCTCTTCGCGAACGCGACCCAGCATCCAGCGTTCCGCGACGAACCGGCCCCCCTCGCGGTGGCTGGCAAGGACATCGTCGAGCGAGCGTATGCCCTCAAGTTCGGGCATGTCCAGGCTCCCCTCGTAGGTGCGCTTCAAAACCTCGCGAAACTCCGCCTCGGTTTCCGGTCCAAACGGCCGCCAGTCGATCGGCGGCAGCCCCGGCTTGACCACAATCGGCGGAGTTGTCTCCCGTTCGAGGTAAATCAGGTCCGTCACATGAGGCATCCCCCCCGCAGCCAGGTCGGTCGCGTTTTGCGGCGGGGCCGAGTCGTCCAGCAACGCCTGGGCCAGATGGAACCCCCGGTTGCAAAGGTCTTGAAGCGCGACGCGGACAAGTGCGGCGGCGGTCTTGCCTCGTCCCCATGAGACATCCACCTCAGGTGCCCAAATCGCCGCGGATCGACCCGCCAACGAGAGCGAAAGCAACGCCCCGACCACCCGACCCCCTTTGCGACGCGCGACCCAGAGCCCCGAAAGATCGATGAGCCCGCGCTCGGCCTCCTCCATCGCGTCGGCGATCAGCCGAGGCCGGAGCGAACCCGGCACG
>JAYUFP010000139.1:0-2390 GCA_043738665.1 Isosphaeraceae bacterium | reverse complement strand
TCGGCAGGAAAAAGGTCCGGTCATGAAACGCGGCCCGTCTGGCTCCGGCCGACGCCGGCTGACCGCTTCCCATCTCGCCCGTGGCGGTGTCGGGGGGGGTGGCGACCACGCCGCAAACCTCACCCCCGAAGTCGATCCGGTCCGAGGCTGTCGTCAGCGGTCCACTTCCGAAGAGTTTCCGAGGGTAATAACCCACCGGATCGAGCGAGATCCCATCGCGGCTGAGATAGAGGAACCAGTTCCCGCTGACTCCGTCGCGCTGCCACTGGAGGGTCAAACCGGCCTGCGGGCCGTTCATGCTGCTGAGGCCGAGGTTCGACTGGCTGAGTGCGCCGCCGATCACCCAGGCCCGCGCCGCGGGCGTGTCGAACTGGACGAACCCGATCGGTTGGTTCGTAGGCGTGTTGAGGTTGTACCAGCCCGAGCCGTCCTGGTAATTGTTATTGGTGAAGAAGATAAAGAAGTGAGGAAGTCGGTCTCCGTAGAGCAGTGGGTAGACCTGCCAGCCCGACTCGATGGTCTGGAGCACCCCTCCTGAGGACGCGGTCAGCCAGGTCTGCGAGAGCGAGAAGACTCCGGGGTCGGGGTTCGGTGCCCAGACGTTCAGGCTCGACCGGAGGCCGAGGTTGGCGACGTCTTGGGCGGCATGGGAGTGACGGTGATACTCACCGGCCCCCCCTTGTTGCAGCGGTGGGGGAGTCGAGCCGGGCGTCCCGCCATCGCCCGGGGGAGGGGCCATGCCGCCGCCGGGCGACTTGCGGAAGGACGCTTCGAGGGTCGGAAAGCGAGTCAACTGCGAGAGCGTGATCCGCCGCAACGGCACATGGCCTGCCGGGCACGACAACGTGTTACCGAGAGAGTCGATGTCCCCTCGCCCCAGCTGAGGGGCCACAGGGACCGCTTGCGGGGGTGCGGACTTCTTGCGAAGGCCTTCCGCGGCCTTGAGCTTCCACTTCGCGGCGGCCTCGATCGATTCGACCGGAGGGGGGGCCTTTCTCAGGACCTCGTGCTTCGCCATCTTCGCGTCCCGCGCGCCCGGCTGGTCGGCAAAGGGGATGCAGTCGATCGGGTGCCCGCACTGGCCGTAAAAGCTCTTCTTGGGCTGAATGTTTCCGTTTTCATAGTAATCCAGGATGTACTTTTTCATCCGATCGAACTCGACACCCGAGCGGTCCGCCTCCTGACCATTTTGGGGAGCGGACACGTCCTTCTCGCCGGCGCGGGGTGTGGCCAGGTGGTCGTCGAGTTTCGCGGACGCCGTCTTGTCGATGAACTCGTTGAAGGGAAGGGGTTCCAACATGAATTTCTCACATTTCATTAAATTTAAAAGCGACAATGATTGACAAGTCTGTACAAGTCATTTCCGAAAAGGGCCAAGCGGCCGTGATGGGGAACAACCGAGCCGACGCGAGGTCAACAAACGGTCGCCCTCGCCCCGGCTCTGAGAGCGGAGGGCGACCGTTTGACTCCTTTGCGACGACACACTCTTCAACCCGAGTGATTACCTGTCGGGTTTGCGTCGATGACAGAACCCGAAACGCGGGGGGATTCCTTGAACCGCGTTTCGGTCTTCCGTGCCGGGGAAGGCACGTTCGGCGGCCGAGGAACTTCGCTCAGGATTTGGCGTTGGAGGCGACGTTCCAGGATTTGAGCGTCTTCTTGCCCTGTGCGACGTTCGACTCGGCCTCGCGGACGATCGTCTCGCAGACGAGTTCACAGAGCGATTCAATCAACGGGTCCGCGATCGTGTAGAAGACCTGGAGGCCTTCCTTGCGTCGTCCGACCAGACCCGATTCAGCCAGCAGCTTGAGGTGCTTCGAGACGTTCGCCTGCCCCTGGCCGGTCTCTTCGACGACACGGCTGACGCTTTTTTCACCGTCCATGAGACTGCGAAGGATCGCCAGCCGGGTCGGGTCGGCCAGCATCCGGAATTTTGCCGCCATCCTGTCCAGGAATTCGTCGGGAATCGTCACCCGCATATGAACGACCGGTTACCAAGGGAAGTAGTGGTAGGCTCCCGCGTCCGCCCGCGGAGGACGCCCCGCTCTGATCGCGCGGTAACACCGCGCAGGCGCTTCCAATTCAGGTCCGACCAACCCCGCGCCCCCGCGCCATGAGCCCCCAGACAATCCAAAGGGCGATGAACCCGAGCAATACGCCGTCTTCACGTTTCGGCCATCTCATGGACGTGATGGTTCCCACCCTCGTTTTACAAACATCGACTCTACTAATGTAGGGATCAGGCGAAATGGAGTCAACTCGCCGATGTGAACCGGCAGGAGGATTGCAAAGTCCGACATTAACCCTTCTCCCACCGGGAGAAGGTGCCGCGAAGCGGCGGATGAGGGTCTTTTGGCTTTAAGCCGAGACCGGGAACCCTCATCCGGCCT
>JAYUFP010000138.1:0-2400 GCA_043738665.1 Isosphaeraceae bacterium | reverse complement strand
TCGAGGTGGTCAAGGAAAAGGCTCCGGAACTCGTGATCGCGTTCGACGACCTGCTCGTCATCGGTCGTGCTTATCGCGACATCAATGAATTTGAGCGCGCGTACATCGTCTGGAGGGGTGTCGCGGAAGCGAGTTATCTTGAAGACGCTCGCGTCGGTGAAGTGCTCCGCCAGCGCGGCAAGACGCTCGAAGGGATCGCCTACCTCATCGACCTCTGGCGGGAGTATCCCAACACGGCGTCGATCGAGAGTGACTTCTACGCGCTTTCACAGGTCCTCGCGGGCCACGCCACCAAGGCGATCAGCGACGCGACCCTTCGCCGCGAGCTGGCGGAGGCGGGCGTGACGCGTTCGGAGCTACTCCTCCAGTCGATCCGACTGACGCAGGCGTTCCTGGCACAGTCTCCCAAGAACCCCCTCGCCGATGAGGCCAGCCTTTCGCTCGTGGGGAACTTTCTCGAACTCGAGGATTTCCCGGCGGTCGTGAAGCTCGCGGGCAGGTTCGCGAAGCTCTACCCCAAGAGCACGTTCCTTGACAGCTTCCAGTACAGCGAGGCGCTCGGCGAATTCCATCTCGGCCATTACGACCGTGCGGTCGAGGTCGCCCAGACGATCGCCAAGGCCACCTACAAAGACGCCGCCGGGGCCGAACAGCCGAGTCCGAACAAGTGGCAGGCGATCTATATTCTCGGCCAGATCTTCGACGCCCGCCGTCTGCCCGGGAAGGCCCTTGAATACTACCGGCAAGTGGCCGAGCGGTTCACGGACGCGGCCGAAGCGGTGACATCCTACACGCGGAAAGACCTGAAACTCTCCGAGGTCACCGTCGTCCGCCCACCGGCCCCGAAAGTCGCCAGGGGCGGGATTGAAGCCGGGGCAGTCTTCCGGAACGTGGCGGTGGCCAAAACCGAGGACGACGCGGAGCCGAGATTCCCCGACACGCTGAAACTCGGCTTCCGAAATATCGCCGAGGTCGACGTGAAGGTCTACCCGGTCGACCTGATGCGGCTCTACCTCACGCGACGAAACCTCGATCAGATCGCCGGGATCGACCTTGCGGGGATCACCCCGCTGGTCGAGAAGACGATCAAGCTGGGAGCGGGGGAAGATTACGAGGATAAGCTCCGCAAGATCGACCTCGGACTCACGAAGGAAGGCGCCTATCTCGTGATGGTCCGCGGCGAAAACCTCTACACGTCGGGGATCGTCCTCGTCACTCCCCTGGAACTCGACGTACTTGAGGAGCCGGGGGCGGGCCGAGTCCGGGTCACGGTTCGCGACGCGATCACCCGCGCCTTCGTGCCGAAGGTCCAGGTGAAGGTGATCGGTAGCGGGAACGCGAACTTCCTCTCGGGTGAAACCGACCTGCGCGGCGTTTACCTTGCCGAAGGGGTGAACGGTCAGGCGGCGGTTGTCGCCCGGAAAGGCACCGCCCAGTTCGCCTTTTATCGGGGGACGACCTCGCTCGCCGTCCCGGCAGTTCCGCGGGGCACGCCGGATCAGGCGGGTCAGTCGCTCGGCATTCCGTCTCTCGAACAGAACCTGAGACAACTGAACGGGGAAAACCAGATGCGCAATTCCATCCGACTCCAGGACCGATACAAGGCACCGGAACCCAACGCCAAGCCGGGAGCCGCGGCGGGCGGATTCAAATGACCCGGACTTCACTTTGAGTTGGCGACCGACCTCTGGCCGTGTCGGTTTTCTCGGGATATAACCGGGTGTCTTTCACCCCTCTAACCCGAGAGAATCCGACCCATGACCGTGACCAAACTCAAGCTCTTCGTACCCGCCGCCATCTTGGCCTCGACGCTCCTCGCGAACTCGAACGCGAAGGACTCGGTTGGTCCCAAAGCGGCGGCGGCGGGTCCCAGGGTCTTCGAAATGCGCACTTATCACGCCCACCCCGGTCGGCTCGATGCCTTGAACAAGCGGTTCCGTGAACACACTTGCAGGCTCTTCCAGAAGCACGGGATGAAGCTGATCGGCTTCTGGACGCCCGAGGACGAAAACCAGGGCAAGGCCGACACCCTGGTTTACATCCTCGCCTACCCCAGCCGCGAGGCCGCGAAGGCGTCGTGGAAGGCCTTCCAGGACGACCCGGAGTGGAAGAAGGCCCGCGAGGAGAGCGAGAAGGACGGCAAGATCGTCGCCAAGGTCGAGTCGGTCTACCTCAATCCGACGGACTATAGCGCGATCAAGTGAGCACGCCAAGATTAACGCGGGCGACGGTCGGATCGGCTGTCGCCCGCCTTCGACTTCCCGGGAGTCAGGTTCGGCCGAGCATGTCGCTGACCGCCAGTTGCAGGCTTTCTCCGAGCCCTTTTTGGCGGATCATTTCCAGGTCCATCCGGCAGGCGAAAAGGGCGTCGATGATCTTCGGATCCCACTGCGTGCCCGA
>JAYUFP010000137.1:0-7461 GCA_043738665.1 Isosphaeraceae bacterium | reverse complement strand
TCCCGCTGGCGGCACTGGCCCAGATCCGCGAGGTGAATGGTCCGCTCGTGCTGACCCGCTACAACATGTACCCCGCCGCGCCGCTGAACGGCAGCGCGGCGCCGGGGATCAGTTCGGGCCAGGCGATCGCCCTGGTACAAAGCATCGCCGACCGCGAGCTTCTCTCGTCGATGTCCACCGAATGGACGGAGCTCGCTTACCTGGAGCTTCAGGCCGGCAACGTCGCGATGTACCTGTTCTGCGTGGCCGTGGTGATGGTCTTCCTCGTGCTCGCGGCGCAGTACGAGAGCTGGTCGCTGCCGCTGGCGGTGATCCTGGTCGTGCCGATGTGCTTGTTGAGCGCGGTGGCGGGGGTCCGCACGTCTTATCAGGACATCAATATTTTCACGCAGATCGGGTTTGTGGTGCTCGTCGGGCTGGCGAGCAAGAACGCGATCCTGATCGTCGAGTTCGCCAAGATGCGGCGGGCCGAGGGCGAAACCCGCGAACAGGCGGCGCTCGACGCGTGCGTGTTGCGGTTGCGGCCGATCGTGATGACGTCGCTGGCGTTCATCCTGGGGGTGCTCCCTTTGATCCTCGGACAGGGGGCCGGGGCCGAGATGCGGAGAACCCTGGGGACGACGGTCTTCAGCGGGATGCTGGGCGTGACGATCTTCGGCCTGGTGCTCACGCCGGTGTTCTTCGTGGTTACCGACAGCATCGGCTCGGCCCGGATGTTCAGCGCGGGGCCGTTGCGGAGGTTGAGCGACACGATCTTTGGAGTGGTGAAATTCCGCTGGGTTCCCCCGATGCTCCGCGCCTTGAAGGCCCGCTCGGAGCCGGAAGATCCGTCGCCGAGCGTGAAAACTCGGGAGCACATCGCGGCCAACGGCAACGGCGACGGCCACACGAACGGTCTTGGAAGCGTCAACGGTAACGGCGTCGATCACCCGCCCGCGGCGGTTTCGGACGCCGATCGGAACTGAAGATTCTTTTGTATGGGTTCCAGAATGTCTTATGGCCGATGACGGATGGCCGATGACCGAACGACGAGAAGACGAATCTTAGATTAGCGCTTGGTCATCGGCCATCGATCAGCGAAACGCCCGCGACGGTCGGGAAATCAAGGAGTCGGGATGTTTTCGAAGTTTTTCATCGGGCGGCCGATCTTCGCGACGGTCTTGTCCATTGTGATCACGCTCGCGGGCGGGATCTCGGTGTGGGTTCTGCCGGTCGCGCAGTACCCGGAAAAAATTACTCCGCCGACCGTCGAGGTCTCCGCGTTTTATCCGGGGGCCAACTCACAGGTTGTGGCTGACACTGTCGCCGCGCCGATCGAGCAGCAGGTCAACGGCGTCGAGAACATGCTCTACATGTCCTCGCAATGCACAAACGATGGCACGTATACACTGACGATCACATTCCGGATCGACGTCGACCTGAACATGGCCCAGATCCTGGTGCAGAACCGCGTCGCCCTCGCCGAGCCGATCCTCCCCGACCTCGTGAAGCGGCGGGGCGTCACGGTCAAAAAGAAGTCGCCCAGCATCTTGATGATCGTGAACCTGTTCTCGCCCGACAAGTCGCGAGACAACCTGTACTTGAGCAATTACGCGACGATCCAACTCCGCGACGAGCTCGCCCGGCTTGAAGGCGTGGGTGACATCACCTACATGGGCCAGCGCGATTATTCGATGCGGGTCTGGCTGGACCCCGAAAAGATGTCGTTCCGGAACCTGACGTCCAGCGACGTGGTCCGCGCGATCGAGCAACAAAACGTCCAGGTCGCCGCGGGACAGATCGGTCAGCCGCCGGTCCCCCCCGGGCAGGTCTTTCAGTACACGATGAGCACCCTGGGGCGACTCGCCGACCCGGAACAGTTTGCCGCGATGATCCTCAAGACGGACGACTCGGGCCGTCTGGTCCGGCTCCGAGACGTCGCGACGATCGAGCTCGGCGCGCAAGGATATGACCAGACCTGTACGCTCGACGGCGCGCCTTCGGTCGCCCTCTCGATCTTCCAGCGCCCCGGTTCGAACGCCTTGAAAACGGCCCGGCTCGTCCGCGAAAAGATGACCGAACTTCGAGGCCGGTTCCCGCAGGGACTCGAATATCAGATCGTCTACGACACCACGCCGTTCATCACCGAATCAGTCCGTGAGGTGTTCAAGACGCTTCGCGACGCCGTGATCCTGGTCGCGGTGGTGGTGCTCTTGTTCTTGCAGAACTGGCGATCGGCGGTGATCCCGCTGGTCGCCGTGCCGGTCGCGATCATCGGCACGTTCGCGGTCATGGCGGCGTTCAACTTCAGCCTCAATAACCTGACGCTCTTCGGCCTGGTGCTGGCGATCGGCATCGTGGTCGACGACGCGATCGTGGTCGTGGAGGCGGTCGAACACCATATCGAAGGAGGGTTGGAACCCCAGGCGGCTACCATTCGCGCGATGGAGCAGGTCTCCGGGCCGGTCATCGCGATCGGCCTGGTGCTCAGCGCGGTGTTCATCCCTTGTGCGTTCATCTCGGGGATCGTGGGTCAGTTCTTCAAGCAGTTCGCCCTCACGATCGCGACCTCGACGATCATCTCGGCGTTCAACTCACTGACGTTGAGCCCCGCGCTGGCCGCCTTGCTTTTGCGTCCCCGTCATGGTCGCGGCGACGGGAATGAGACGGCGAACGGTGGAGCCGCCCCGGCGCGCGGAGGCGAGGCGCTGCCGACACTCGCGTATGTGCTGATCGGTGCCTATGCGGGCTGGAGCTACCTCACCCCGTTACTGACCGGTCTGGTGCCGATGAAGTCGAACCTCTTGGCCGCGTCTGAACTCGAAGCGGTGGCGGCCGTCACATCCGGGGCGTTGCTCGGGTGGGTGCTGGCGAGGCCGCTCGACGGGATCTTGACTCGCTTCTTCGTCCTGTTTAACAAAGGGTTTCACTGGGCGACGAACGCTTATACACGCACCGTCGGCGGACTCTTGCGGGTGAGTGTGCTGGTCCTGATCGTGTACGGAGGTCTGCTCGGGCTGACTTACGCGGGGTTCATGTCCACGCCCACGGGTTTCATCCCTTCACAAGACAAGGGGTATCTCCTCGTCAACGTTCAGCTCCCCGACTCGACCTCGGTGCAGACGACGCAAAACGTGATGCGGAAGATCGAGGAAGTGGCGAAGGGGGTCGCTGGGGTCAAGCACACGGTGGCGATCTCCGGCCAGTCGCTGCTCTTGAACGCCAACGCGCCGAACTACGGCGCGATGTACGTGATGCTCGACGAGTTTCATCACCGGACCAAGCCGAGCCTGGGCGGTGAGGCGATCGCCGAACGCTTGCGGGCGAAACTTGGGAGCGAAGTGCCCGACGGCCTGATCAACGTGTTCGGCGCACCGCCGGTGGAAGGGCTCGGGACCGCGGGCGGTTTCAAGGTGGTAGTGGAGGACCGCGGTGACCTCGGCCTGGTCGCGCTCCAGGAGCAGGCCGATACCTTCATGGGTAGCGACGACGCGGCCCTGAACGCGAAAGTGACCGGTTTGTTCACCGGCTTCCGTGCCAAGACCCCCTGGCTGTTCCTCGACATCGACCGGGCCAAGCTGGCGACGATGGGCGTGCCCGCGAGCGAGGCGTTCAACACCCTTCAGGTGTACCTCGGCTCGCTCTACATCAACGACTTCAACCGGTTCGGCAGGACGTGGCAGGTGAACGTCCAGGGGGACGCGAACTTCCGCAAGCAGATCGAGGACTTGAAGCAACTCAAGATCCGCAACGTCGCCGGGGGCATGGTCCCGCTCCGCGCGGTGGCTTCGATTCGCGACGAGACGGGACCGGTGATGATCTCCCGATACAACATGTACCCGGCCGTCACGATGAACGGGAACCCCGCGCCGGGCGTCAGTTCAGGCCAGGCGATCGACGCGGTCGAACACGCCCTGGGGCGTCAACTCCCCAACCAGATGCGGTACGAGTGGACTGAGCTGGCGCTCCTTCAACTTCAGACCGGCAACACGGCGATGTACGTGTTCCTGCTCGCGGTGGTGCTCGTGTTCCTGGTCCTGGCGGCTCAGTACGAGAGCTGGGCCTTGCCGCTGGCGGTGATCCTGGTCGTGCCGATGTGCTTGCTCTGTTCGGTGGCGGGGGTACTTTTCGCGAAGATGGACATCAACATCTTCACCCAGGTCGGGTTCATCGTGCTGGTGGGCCTGGCTTGCAAGAACGCGATCCTGATCGTGGAGTTCGCCAAAGCCCGGCATGAGGCGGGGGCGTCTCGCTATCAGGCGACGATCGAAGCCTGCGAGCTTCGGCTCCGCCCGATCATGATGACGTCGTTCGCATTTATCCTGGGCGTCGTGCCGCTGGTTCTGTCCCAAGGGGCAGGGGCCGAGATGCGGCGGACCCTGGGAACGGCCGTGTTCAGCGGGATGCTGGGCGTGACGCTGTTCGGAATCTTCCTGACCCCGGTGTTCTATTATGTGATCCAGTGGTTCAGCGACTACGGCGGCGGGAGGACCCGGCTCGAAGCCCCTGTCGGTAATGAAGGAGACATGGCCGATACGTTCTCGGCCACGAGCCCGACTGACTTCGGATCGTGAGGAAGGCCTTCGAACGCGAAACCGCCCGACCCTCGAAAGGGCCGGGCGGTTTGCCGGTTCCGGGCGGCTTTTGCAATCGCGACGCTTAACCCGCCGGCATGGTTTGTTTGCCGACCGGGAAGTAGACCATCGGGAAGTAGGCTCCCGAGAAATACGTGCTGAGCGGGTTGCCCGGAGACACGATGAGCGCGGGAGGAAATGTGAGCGTCACGGCCGTGCGGTTACCGGCCGCATCGGTTTTCGCCTTGATCCGGGTGTCCGTGACATTCCCTCCCTTGATGGTGATCGTTCCGGTTCCCGCTCCGGAGACCACCCCGGCAGACGCGGCGAGGATCGGCGCGAGAGCTTGTCGGACATTCACATTCGCCTCGACGGGGACTGCGTCAAGCCCGCCGGGTGCGAGCAGATAGCCGCTCTTATCCATGTTCGTGACGACCGTGACGCCGCCCGATCTCGAGTCAATCGACAGAGAACTGAAGTTCGCGGGCATCAACTTGCCGACAGTATCGGCCCAACCGCCGAGGACCGCCCCGGCGGTGCCGGGCGCGTAGTTGCCGGGGATCGGGAGAGTCCACGGGTCACCGGTCGCGGCGAACGTCACGTTGCAGAAACCGTTGATCAACGCCCCGATCGAATTCGGGAGGTTGTGATTCGCCGCCGCCGTATCGAGCACGAGCGTCGCGGGGTCCTGACCGTTCGCGTACCCGCCGACGGTCACGTTACCGGCGAGACTGTAACCCGACTTGTCGTTATTGGTGCCGACGGTGACCGGTGAGGCGACGGCCGAGACCGTCCCACCGGCGAATGTGGACCGGGTCGACACCTTGGCGTCGAGGTTAGTTCCGAGGATTGCACCGGCCGTGCCCGCGGCGTAATTCCCGGGAAGAAGGCTCGCCCAGGGGTCCGACCCGCCACCACCAGCCCCGCCTGCGGGTGCGTTCGCGAGTGCGCTCGCCGCGAAGACCCCCGGTGACGCGAATGTCGCCGCCGTGAAATTCACAGGGATTTGAGACGCGAGCGCGATGGCCCCGCCGCTGAGGTTGTCAAGATAACCCGATCGAGCCGTGGTGAGCCGGCCCAAGAGCGTCGTCGTCCCGCTCGTGTCGGCACCCGCGTAAGTGCTCGTCCCGATCGAGGCAGGGAAGGTCACTCCCGAGGCTGCCGTGACTGCCTGTCCGGCGAGTTGAACTGTGTTCGCACTAACGCGGTTTGCCACGTCCGTGGCAATCTTGTTCGCCGGGTTGACCAGCAAAAGCGTTGCCGGATCCTGGCCAGCCGCGTAGCTGCCGACGGTGACGTTGCCGGAAATCGGCATCGCGCCGACCGCGGCGCCACCCCATTGAAGAGCGTTCGCGGGCAGGTTGCCCGAGACGTCGGTCGACGCGAGAGTCACCGCGGGCTTGACCGCAAGGGTGCCCGACGCGGGAAGCGCTCCGATCCCGAGGTTAGCAGCCGAGTAGGGGTCGAACGCGACGATGCGGTAGGACGCCGCGAAGTCTACCGCCCCCGTCGCCGTCACGCGGACGACCAGCGGTCCCAGGATCCCCGTGTCGGCCGAGGTCGGCGCGAGGTAGTAATGTCCGCCAGTCAGTTCGGACACCGTTCCGGCCGCCGCCGTGAAGGCCCCGCCGTTTTTCGAGAGCGTCACGGAGAGCGTCAGTCCCGTTTTCCCGACCGTCGGCGTCGTCGCGTCGGCCATGAAAATAGGGATGACCTTCGTGGTATCGCTCAGTTTATGAAGGTTCATCAAATGCCCCCGAAGACGCGAGAGAAAGAGAATCCGGACACGGTCGTCGTGGCGCTGCCGCCGTTGACGATTTGCGAGACGGCCGCCGCCGCGTAGCCCGCCACGACGGCGTACCCGGCGTCGGTGAGATGAGTGTTGTCGGCCGATCGGAAGTACGTCGTGTTCAACTCGGCCCCGGCCTGGCCGACACGGGTGTCGAGGCTGAAGTCGGAAATCGCGTCGGCGAAGGATTTCCAGTTCGCCCGCAGCCACGCGTTGTAGGGTTGCTGCAAGGCGATGTCATAAGTCGGCGTGATGTTCGCCGACGGAAGATAGGCGGGCTCGATGGTCTGGATGATGACCTTGTAACCGAGAGAGCGATACGCCCCGCAGACGCTCTGGATGTCGGACTGAAGCTGACTGAGCGTTCTCCCGGTGCGGAGATCGTTCGTGCCGTACTGGACGATCGCGAGATTGGCCTTTCCCGTCGCGAAATCGCCCGCCGCCTCGGCCCCGACCGTCCCGATCACGTCGAAGGCTTGCTGTCCCGGCACCCCGCGATTGACCGCCTGAAACTTCTGACCGAGCGAATTGACCATCACCCCCGGCCACGTCGTCGTGGACGAACCGTAGACGACGTTCACCACGCCGGTCCCCGTCGAGGCGTACTGACTGTACGTCAGACTATCACCTTTACATACAATGCTGTACGCGACGGTGTAAGCGAGGGTCAATGCGATCGTGTTGAAGCTCGCCCCGGTTCCCGTCGCCGTGATCGATCGCGCACCCGCCCCCGGCCCCGTGTACGTCGACGTCTGGGCTGCCGCGCCTGCGAACGTGAGCGTCGCCGGGCTCCACGTCCCGCCGCCCCCGGTCAACCCGTCCGTCGGCGTGACGGTCCCCGAGTAAGAGGCCCCCGGAGTGAACGTGTACGTGATCCCGGCTCCGGGAGCCCCCGTCGTCGGCCCCGCGATCGTGAAAACGGAGGTCGGCGCCGGCGTTGTGACGGGTCCGAGAATGTTGGACCTGGCCGACCCGCTGACCGCATCGGTCACGGTCACCTGGTAGTAGTACGTCGTGGACGGCGAGACACCGTTGTCCGCTAAGGTGTCCGAAGCGGTCTGACCGGTATGCGTGGCGAGAGTCGTCCCGAACGTCACGCCGTCGGTGCCGCGCTTGTAC
>JAYUFP010000136.1:0-7470 GCA_043738665.1 Isosphaeraceae bacterium | reverse complement strand
AGGAAATGGCTGATGACGGATCGGAAAGAGCGAATGCGGCGTTTTCCCGCCGGTTTTCTCGCATCGGTCATCGGCCATTTGTCATCCGCCATCGTTTTCCCCCGGGAAACTTCCGGGACAGACTCTAAGCGGTAATGACATAGGAGGTTCACCTCGGGGCCGCGGCTTCATGCGGGGGGTGAACGATCGACGCTTTCGCCGCGGCCTCGGCAAGTTCGGCGGATCTCTGGGTGGCGGCTTCAACGGCGTCCATCAGCGCGGCGCGAACTCCGCCGCGTTCCATCGCATGAAGGCCGGCGATCGTCGTGCCGCCCGGGCTGGTGACCTGGTCCTTCAGAACCCCCGGGTGATCGCCGGTCTCCAGCACCATTTTCGCGGCTCCGAGCACCGTTTGCGCCGCGAGGGCGGTTGAGATATCGCGCGGAAGACCCATCCGGACGCCGCCGTCGGAGAGGGCTTCGATCATCACGTAAACGAACGCGGGACCGCTGCCGGAAAGGCCCGTGACGGCGTCGAGCAGGTTCTCCGGGACGCGAAACGCCATGCCGACCGCCACCAGGCATGACCTGACGATCTCTTCATCCGCAGGGCGGACGTGAGTGCCGAGACTGTACCCCGAGGCGCCTTCGCCGAGCAGCGCGGGAGTGTTCGGCATGACACGCACGAGACGCCGTTCCGCCCCGATCCCGGCGGTCAACGTCGCCATCGAAACCCCTGCGGCGATCGAGATCACGAGATGGTCCGGGGTGATCTCGTTACGCAACTCCGCCAACACGCTCGCCATGCTCTGCGGCTTGACCGCCAGGATCAGAATGTCGCTCCGACTCGCGACTTCCAGGTTCGAGTCCGTCACGAAGACTCCGGTTTCGTCCTGAAGCGTCGCCCGGCTTGAGGCCAGCGGGTCGCTCGCCGCGACCGCGGCCGGAGTCGTCGTCCCCGCCCGGAGCATTCCGCGAATCAGCGCCGTGGCCATCCTTCCCGCGCCGATGAATCCCCAACGTTGAAACGCGTATAGGTTCGACATGGATGCCCCCTCGATTCGCGAACCGATGCCTAAACCGGGTCGATTGACGGCGTTCTATCTAACGCGCGGGGTGACTATCCGCCAAGTCGGGCTTGAAAAAAGGGCGGCGGTTCCGATAATAGAAATTTTTCCCCACCAGAGTGCTTGGGCAGTCCATCGAGGGAGTCCGTTGTGGCCGTACCAAAGAGACGTAAATCCGTAACGGCGAAGAACAAGAGGAGGAGCCACGACTTCCTGGTCGCGCCCGCTCTGAACATTTGCCCGCAGTGCAAGCTCGCCGTCCCGCCCCACAAGGTCTGCCACCTCGTCGAGGAGTGCGGCAACATCCAGCGCAGCAAGACGCACAATCCGGCGGCCAAGGAAAAAGTCTGAGCAAGACTTTTCTCTGAGTCGATCGAGAGCCGAATGGCCAATGGGAAAATGTCCGATGACCGACTGTAACTGTACGGTCTTGATCTGTAGGACCTTGGTCATCCTCCCGTCGGCCATGCTCAAAACGGTAAGTCTCGCCGCATCGCCACAAGACACGATTGAAATCGCCGAGAAGTGAAGGAGACCGTCCGATGGGACGCCACTGTGAAGTCAGCGGGAAGAAGACGTCGTTCGGCAATAACGTCACGACGCGAGGCAAAGCCAAGTATCTCGGCGGCGTCGGCACCAAATGCACCGGCGTGAGCCGTCGCGATTTCAAGCCGAATTTGCAGCGGATTCACGCCTGGCTGCCGAACGGCACGACGCGTTACGTCCGGGTCGCCACCTCGGTCATCCGCACGGGATTGTTGACACTGGAAGTCGATGGCAAGATGCGGACCTTCCCGCTCATCAAGGCCTCCAAGGGCAGCGCCAAGAAGCGGGCCGAGCTTAAGAGCCTCTACCCCATCTGATCTGATCGGATCGGGTCGGGTCGGGTCGAGTCGAGTCGGCAACGAAAATAGCAACAGGGTGGCTCGAATCTGCCGGGTCCGCCCTGTTCGTTATTTCGAACGAGCGAAGCCAATTCAACGGTCGGCGTCGGCCGCCAACGTCCGGAGAGCGAGCGCCGCGAATCCTCCGGCCACGGCCACGGCCGCCAGCATGATCAGGACAATGCCCGCCAGGCGGCTCTCAACGCCGGTGTGGAGCATCCCCCAGATCACGATCGAAAGCGGCGTAAGGCCTGGTGGAGCGACCAGATAAGTCGCCGGAAGCTCGCCCAACGCGAGAGCGAACGCGACGCCCCACGCGGCGACGATCGCTCCCCGAGTCATCGGCAATGCAATCCGCCAGACCGTGCCGATCGGGCCGAGTCCATCGACGGCGGCGGCTTCCAGATGCTCGGGAGGAATGATCCGGACCGCCGGCCAGATGACGAGGAAGGCGTACGGAAACGTCCGGACGGCATCGGCGATCGCGATCATCGCGGGGGAGTCATAGATGACGCTCCAGAACCCGTACGCGAAAACCAAAGCCATACCCACGACGGGGCCGGGGGTCGCCAGCGCGATTGCGACCGACACGATCGCGACCCATTCCCATGGCTTGGAGTTCCGTGAGACCCAGGCGAGCGACCAGGCAAGCACGGTCGACAGGGTGGCTCCCGTCGCGGCGAGCAGAGCGCTTGCCCTGAGTGGTTCCGAAGCATCATCCCAGGCCCTTGGCAACGTGCCGAGGAACCCGGAGAGCGACCAACCCGGGTTTGAGAGTCCGCCGACGCGTCCCGCGTGCCAGATCATGCTCCAGAACGGCAAGCCCGTGAGGACTAGGATGGATAGCGTGGTCAGGAGGCCGAAGGGAATCCGCCAGTGGCCGAGCCGCCAGACCTTTGCCAGAGATGCCGCGCCGGCAAGCCGCGCGGGATCGATGCGCGATAAGGCATGTGTCCCGAGAATGAGCAGCACTCCCATTACCACGAGCGGAGGAAGTGCGACGGCCGTCATCGCCGCGGGTCCGTTCCCGAGCTGGGATTGGTTGTAGGCTTCCTCCGCATAGGTGCGGACCTGAAGCAAGTCGGTGACGGTCATCTCTCCGGCCGTGAGCACGGCGACCGCAAGCGCCGCGGCGGCGACGGCGCCGATCCCTCGGCGCAACGTCACGCGGAGTGCGACTCTCCAGGCCGGAAGGTCGAGTAGGGCGGATTCTTCGAGCTCCCTTTCCACGGTCCGGAACCCGACACCCGCGATCACGACGACCCAAGGGACGGCGGCGACGGCATGAACGAACGCCACTCCGGGCCAGCCCACCAGCCAGGGTCGCATCCCAAAAAGGCGAGCCCTGCCCGCATTGCCGAACGCCCCCAGCCACGCCGTCGCATGGATCGGCAAAGGGGTAAACGCCGAGAGAACAAGCAGGATCAAAGCGATCCGACGGCCCCAAGCGTCCGTGCGAAACAGCAGAAATGCGAGCGGAACGCCCAGGGCGAGTGCTCCGACCTCCGTGGCGAGAACGACCCGGATCGTCTCCAGAGCAAGCCGGTAAGGCCGCGGGATGTCGGCCGAGAGCCCGTTCGCAGTGGGAGACGACAGGGGTGCGGGTCTTAGGTTGGCGGGCGTCGAACCCGAAAGAACAGCCGCGCGGACCGTCGCGATCATCGGCCAGATCAGCACGCCGATCAGCGAAAGGGCCAGCAGGAGTTCCGCGACGTATGCCGGCCAGTTTCTGGTATCGCCCCGATTAGTCACGCAAACCCGCCTGTTTCATGAGACTCGCCGTCGCCGAATACGCCTCGCGCACCCACTCGACGATTTTCTCCGGTTCGGGAGAATATTCCAGCTCGATCGAGACCGTCGCGTCATCGAGACCGAGTCTCTTGATCGCGTCGAGATACGGCGGAAAGTCCACCACGCCCCGTCCCGGCGGAAGGTCGCCGTGGACTTGGCCGTCGCAGTCGGAGATGTGGACGTGGTTCACCTTGTCCCGAAGTTGTTCCAGGAGGCCAGGCGACTGGTCGGCCAGGACAAGGTGCGAGATGTCGAGGTTGGCCTTCACCGCGGGGAGATTCACGTCGTCGATGAATCGGGCCATCTTGGCGACGTCGTTCAGCAACGAGAGATGAAACGGCTCAAGTTCCATGGCGATCTCAAGCCCAAGCAACGCCGCATACTCGCCGAGCTTCCGCACGTTTTCCACGCCCATTCTCCATTGCTCGGCCGGCGGAATCACTTCCTTTTGCCAGACGTATTCTCCGAGCACGAGGAGGACATTCTTGGCTTCGAACGCATAGGCCATGTCGAGATGAGCCTTCACGCGGTCGACATGGAACCGCTGAACGCTCGGGTTGAAGTCCACGTGGCCGAGCGCGACACAGGCGACGCTGATGATCGGCAGCCCGACCCTGTCGCACTCGTCTTTAATAAACTTTCGCTCGCGGATGTCGGCGTCGAGGGGGTCGGCGAAGATGTCGATCGAATCGAAGCCGATCTCTTTGGTCATCCGGATTCCGTAAGCCGTTTCGCGACCGGCCTGGGTCCAGGCGGAGTTGATGAGGCCGAGTTTCATGGAGCGATTCCGTTGATAAAGCGATAATACAGGTGAACGCAGGTCAAATTTTGATGGGCGTCATCCGTGTGAGTCCGCATGACCTGCGTGAGAAATTTCTTCGAGCTTAACGACACGATGTTCCCGGGCCGCGACCATAACCGCCTCACAAAGGGCGATCGTCTTGAGGTTGTCGCGGCCCGAAATGTCGGGCTCGGTCCCGTTTTCGATCGCTCTGAGCAGTCCGGCCATCGTCCCGGCGAAGGCGTCTGGGAACCAGGCTTGGGGCCATCTGGGCTTATGCCAGGCTCCTTTGTCGGCGATCGTCGAGTAATCGAGGGTGCTCGGGACACGTTCGGGCCAGCCCGGCCATCCGATCGTTCCCAGGGCGAGTCCTTCGGTCCCCTCGAACCGCCAGTCGATACGGATATCGGACCCGGAGCCCTCGCGCGCGGGACCTGCCCAGACGTCGTCCCATCCCGAAGCTCTGGCATCGTTTGCGAATTCGAGAATGTAGAGGTTGATGCCGTCCTCGTGCGAAAACTTTGCCCCGGTGCGGGGGTCGGGCCGAGTGCTTGCGAGCACCCTGACTGGGTCGCCGAGCCAGTAACGGAAGGTGTCGAGGTGGTGGATGCTCATGATGAACGTGGCGAGCGACCTGCCCCCCTCGGCCCAAGGCATCCAGTGCGGGATCGCCCGCATCGCAATCGTCGCGAGCACAGGGGCTCCGAAAGCCTTCTGGTCGATCAGGCTTTTGAGACCGCGTACCGATTGGTCGTACCGCATGTTTTGATTGACCTGGAGCGCGATCCCGGCGGCCTCGCAGCCTTCGACGATCGCCAGGGCCTCCGGAAAGCTCATCGCCAGGGGTTTCTGAGCGAGAATCCCTTTAACGCGGCGGGCCGGATGTTCGAGGATTTGTCGGATCACCCCGAGCTGAGCGGCGGGGGGCACGGCGACGTCGACGACTTCGACTTCCGGGTTATCAAGGAGTTCTTTGATCGACGAATAAACGTTCGGCACATTGCGAAGGGCGGCGACCTCGCGGGCGGTGGATTCGGTCCGCGACGTGATCCCGACGACGCGAAACCCGGCGTCGGCATAGGCGACGAGGTGGCAGTCACGGACGATGAAGCCCGCCCCGACGATTCCGATCCCGAAGTCGCGCCGGGAGGGGAAATCGGGGAGGATGTTCAGTTCGAAAGCATCGGGCATGGGCGGCCTCGCACAGTGGGAGAGACACGTCCTAGCATAGCGGCAGGGGTGGTAGAGTCCAGGGGTCAGGTCGGGTGAGTCAACCCTGGAACCACTGCCCGAATTCAGTTTCCACCGCGTGCCGTCTCACGGCACGACCCGTCCTCGCGACCGCAAGAAGCGGTGCAATGACCCCCATGACGATCACTCCCGCTCGCCACAATCTTATCCACATGAAAGAGTTTATCAAAGCAACGGCCGCGAGCCCGGTGAGTCCGATCAGTACCACATGCGGCTCGCAGGACTTGTACGCCGGCCAGGTCAAAACGCCGAGCCCGTGTCTCGGCCATCCGGGAGGCGGAGCGGGTCGTCCTCCACTTCCGGCGTCGACACGATAGGTCCGTGTTTCTCGCTTCAATCGCTGAAAAAACGCCTTGTAGCGGCAGTCGTTATGGAGGCTCAGGCCGAGCCAACCCGCGGCGATCGCGAACCCGGCGATGGCCCAACGGGGGTCGCCGGTTCTGGCGGCCAGTCCATATCCCAGAGCAAACCCCTGGGCCAGGTTCAGAGCATGGTGAAGTAGATAGTCGAAGTAAACGCCGTCCAGGCTCGATGAGCCGCGCCAGCGTGCGACTTGACCGTCGACATGGTCGAGCCAGAAGGCTACGTGCGCAAACACGACTCCAACAACGAACCCCGATCGCGTTCCGGTCCCGATGCAAGCCGCCCCGAGCAACCCGACGACCAACGCGGCAAGCGTTACCTGATGGGCTGAAACGCCCAGACGGACCGCCAGCCACGTCCCGTAGACCGCCGAAGGCCGCGCCACGTTGCGGGCGAGCCAGTTGCCGATCTCGCGGTGACGTTCTTTCTGGACCCTCGAACGTAAGGCTTCGAGCGTCGGGCGGTCGTTCATCGGCGAACGCCTCCATGGGCGGACTTCGCGACGGACGTTTCCCTACGCTCGGCGAGCGAATAAATCGCGTAGCGACGGGCGACTCCATCCGCGTCTTTCAACTCTTCGCGATAAATCGGTTCGGCCGCGTCGAGCCAGGGTGCGAGCGCTCGACCGAGTGTCGGGTCGAACTCGACGGCCGTCTCGGGGACCGGCGGGCACGTCACCAGGTGAGTGAAACCGGCCTTGCGGAGGTCGGCGACGATCGCTTCGGGCGTCTCACCGGGCTGAATCAAGTTCGTCCGGCGACGGTGGGCCAGCTCCATCGTGTAAGGGCGTGGAAAGTAGTAACCGCGATGGTCCTGGCCGATGAGTTTCGCCGAGGACGCCAAATTCTCGCCGACCCAGCGCCCGACGCGAAATGTCGGTTCGCGACGGGCGAGGTAGTCCTCCGCCGAAACGAACCCAAAGACGACTCCGAGGCCATGCCGGGCTCTGGCGACCGCGAGTGTCGTCTCAAAGCCGAGCGCCAGGAGAACCGTCGCCGTAAGCACCTGTCCCGCCGACGAATTCCGTTCCCACCAGGTCCGCAAGAGCCATGCGACCCCCACCGAGAGGGGACCGATCGCGATCAACACGAACCGCATGCTCTGCCTCTGCGTCGCGCAGAGGATCAAGAACCCGTACCCGAACGCCGCGATCGACAGGACGCGGCGCGGCGGCCGTTCCAGGAACAGCGCCGGCAGAAAGAGCAGGAACAACGGTCCGAACTGGTGCGAGAAGCTGTCGAATGTGTCGGGGCGGAGGGTCATCGGACCGAGTGCCGAGAGCAGATGGACGGCGTCGACCGGCAAAGGTCGTTTTTCGGGGCCGAGAACCTCGTCGAGCCCGGATCCGCCGAACG
>JAYUFP010000135.1:0-2411 GCA_043738665.1 Isosphaeraceae bacterium | reverse complement strand
GATTTACGGCGGCATCCATTACCAGTTCGACAACCAAGACGCGCTCGCCCTCGGCCGCGCGATCGGCCGATATGTCGTCAAGCACGCACTTCAAAGGAGGTAATCTCAAACAATCGTGTTTCAGTCGATCTTTGAGTTACCTGTCGTACCTGCTTTTAGTTAAACATGATGTTCTTTGGATGTATGCGTCGTTTCAAACAAACCACGGACTCGAGTGAATGGCGTTCCGATCCTCGACGTCCGTCATCGGGTATCGTCAAGAACAGGGGTTTGAGTCGCGGCATGAATGATTGACACGGATCGGTTCCTTGGGGATCTTGCAACCGAAAGGGGTCGACCGATCTGCCGCGTTCTCTCCGTCTCGACTCACTGTTACCTCCACGGTGCCGCCGCCAACGCCGCCGGACGCTCCGTCGTCAAGGCCCTGGCGCGTCATGGATGCCCCGCGGCGGCCGTCTCCGGTACCGCATTCTCGGATGGTCCGGAGGCTGACCCGATCGCTTTGCTCGCCGCGGAGGGATGGGCCGCGACCGCGATCCCCCGGGATCTTCCCGCCGCGGCGACCTGGCCATACTCCCCGTCGCGGCTTCGACTGACCGCGGGTGGGGTCGAAGTCGAGTTACTCCGCGGGCCGACGACCCGACCCCACGAACCCGACGACGCCGAGTGTACGGCTCTGCTCGCGACCCTTTGAAGCCGCGGCGCATCGTTTCGCTCCCGACGTCCTGCTCTACCACGGCGTCGACCGGCTCAACCCCGAGGCGTTGCGCCGGGCACGGAGTTGGGGCCTGGCGACCGCCCTCCGTGTCCCTGACGCGTCGGCGCGCGATTCACCCGCGTTCGTTCTCGCCGATGCCGTCATCGTCCCCACGTCGTTCGCCGCCGATTACTACCACGAAGCGTACGGCCGCGACTGTGAGATCCTTCCGGACATCGACGCGGCCGAACGGCTCGGTGTCGAACGTTCCGGAACGGACTTCGTCACGTTCGTTGATCCGCTCCCCGCCAATGGTCTGGACGTCTTCGTCCGGGTCGCCGACGAACTCGCCTCGCGACGGCCCGCTATCTCCAGGCGTTGGACATGCTCCTGGCGCGGGAGACCTCGGGCGGAGTCGCATGGTACTTGCAGGACCGGCTCGGTTCCGTCGGCGACATCGTTGACAACACCGGGGCGCTGATCGATCATATTGCTTACAGCGCCTTTGGCAAAGTGGCGAGCGAGTCTTCGCCGGCGAACGGGGATCGATTCAAGTAGGGGGTCGAGTAGCATTGGACCAGAAACCTGGAATAGGCCTTATACGCCGAGATTTTCCGGGGCGACGTAGCCGAAAACCGGCCGAATCGTCCCGGTTTCCGTCGAAACTGGACGCATAACCGTGCTTATACACTCAGTTCACGTATGCTAGTATCAGCACTCGAGAGCAAAGGAAACGACTGGTTTTCTAGGGGGTTTCGCCCCTATTCCAGCTTTCTGGTCCAATACGACTCGGAGGCCTTTATTAGCCTTCCGGCTCGCTCGACGGATCAGTGAAGGCGTTTTCCGGGTCGTCAGTCGGCCTCACATGAATGAGTCCGAGCCCGTAAGCAGGATTAGATAGCGGCAAGCCTGGGTCGATCCTTCCCTCTTCGGCGTAAACCGCGAAGGGCTCGGGTCCGAATGCCACCCCCCACTTCGCCGAATCGTCAACGACGCCGATGAGAGAAAATGTGTTCCAAATGTAATACCAAAGGCCGCCAGCGAACCGATCCCAGGTCGTGACGAGCGTAGGGCAACCCTTTTCTTCGTACCCCGTCGTTTTTCTGAAAACGTAGACCTTCTCTTCCGCAGGGATTGGGAGGCTCCTCATCCACTCTTCAAGTTCCGCCCGGTCGGTTGGGTTGTTGGGCCGGAAGGCGAAGTTAGAGCAGACATGAAACTGGTTCGGATCGATAGGTTGATGGTATCGCTGAAAGATGTGAAACTTCTCGACGATGTCTTTGCCCCGCTCCTATCTTAATAGCGTGACCCCTCGGAGCAACTCGTTCAGGTCACCTCTCTTGGAGTGCAAAGGGATAAGATAGTCGACCCCTCCGAACTCCTCCAAGGTGACAACGTCTGCTGGGTCGTAATGGACCACCATCGGGCAACCTCAATAGGAATTTGTCCAGAACGAGAACGAAGCGTCCCCGGTCTATGTTGGGCTCGAATCGAACCAACGCGGTCAAAGGGTTTGCCGTATTTGTGCCGGTCCGCGATATCCCGGCCGGGACCAACAACCGCCACATTTTTCCATGAGCCGCTAGCTCAATACCTCCATACGACTCTGACACAGTTTCTAACGTCATCCAGTTCCCACATCGCGCGGCGGATATTTTTAATCTCGTAGGCTGGGTCGTGACCCAGCACCGCGTGCGACGTTGGAATCAAAGCT
>JAYUFP010000134.1:0-2414 GCA_043738665.1 Isosphaeraceae bacterium | reverse complement strand
GATGACGGATGGCTGATGACGGATCGGAAAGAGCGAACGCGGCGTTTTCCCGCCGGTTTTCTCGCATCGGTCATCGGCCATTGGTCATCCGCCATCGTCTTTCTCCGGGAAACTTCCCGGACAGACTCTAAGACCGACTCACACTGCGGCGTCCTCGTCGTCCGGTGAGATCTTTGACTCGCTGTTCCACGGGGCGGGGATTCCAGTGGTCAGGCTGCGGTAGCCCCGGAGGTGCTTGCCGATGACGACGCCCTTGAACGTGATCTCGAACTCGCGCATCTCGATGCTGTGCGCGCCGCGACGCATCTTGACGACCACCAACATCCTGCGGAGCTTGCCCGGCGATCGAGATGTACCGGAGGCGCAGGATGTCGTCGCTGAGGAACGAGATCGCGTAGGAGCTGAACCCGAACTCGGTGAAGGTCTCCTGCTCCTCGACGGTGCTGAGGATCGTCACCCCGACTCGCGTCAAGGCCCCGATCATACGGTACAGCGACTCGCGGAAGTCTTCGCGGAAGCCGGGGGCCAGGGCCATCTCGAATCCCGCCGGCGAGTCGATCACCAGGCGCTTCGCGCCGACCCTCCGGACGGCGTCGATGATCCCCCGCAACGTTTCATCGACGGAGAGGTCGAGCGGACGGATGAAGAGGATCTCCAGCTTGCCCTGTACCCGGGGCGTGTCGAGGTCGAATCCCAACGAGGCGGCCCTCTCGGCGTACCCCTGGGGCCGCTCCTCGAAGATCGCCGCGGTGCCCGGCTCCCCCTGCTTCAGGCCCTCGGCGAGAAAGTGCATTCCCAGCAGCGACTTGCCCGCCCCCGACGGGCCGGCGATGAGAAGACTGTCGCCGTCGGGAATGCCGCCCCCCATCATCTCGTCGAGAGCGGGGATGCCGAACGACAGGCGATGAGTGCCCCTGACGCCCTCTTCCTTGCCGGTAAGCCCATAGGTGCGCGGGAAGGCTTGCAAGCCGGCGTCCGTGATCCGGAAGGTGTGCAGCCCCGGCATCGAGGCCTGGCCGCGAAGCTTCACGACCTGAAGCTTCCGCACGACCGAGTTCCGCTCCACTTGCTGATCGAGCCAGATGAGCCCGTCGGCGACGGTGAAGACGGGATTGTCCCGGATCTCGTCCTCGGAGTATTCGCCGATCAGAAACGTGGTCGCCTCCCAGCTCGTCAGGTGGAGCGCGAGCCGCTGGATGAACCCTTGCAATCCCATGTCGTCGGGGATGTCACCGGCCCTTCTCAACACCGTGCGGAACGAGTCCACAACCACCGTGGCGGGGTTGGCGGACTCCACCTCCTTGATGATCGCCGCAAGGACCGCCTCCAGGTCGTGCGGCAAAACCGTCTGGCTGAGGTTGATGAACCGGACCGAAGTGTTGAGCGCGGCCTGGTCGAAGAACTCAAATTGCTGCTGGTGACGCAGCATCTTGATCGCGGGCTCTCCCAGCACGGTGAAGTAAAGGGCGGGGCGCTCCGGGGTGGCATTGGCGAACATGACCTGATGGGCAAGCGTCGTCTTGCCGCTACCGGGAGCCCCCGCGATGATATTGAAGGAAAACTCCGGGAGGCCGCCGCCGAGGATCTCGTCGAACCCCGGGACGCCGGTGGGCAACTTACGGATCTTGACCTTGCCCCGCGGGTTCATGACGACTCCTCGATTTTCAATTCAATGTCGTCCCACGGCGCGTCCGGCCATCCGTCTCGCACCAGGCGGAGCGTCAAGGCAGGAACGACGAAGGTGACCGGCAGGCCCAGCAGCCGTGCCACGAGGATCGCACCGACCTCTTCATCGCCCCCGGGGTCGACCTCGTCCAAGCCTTCCAGGATGCCGTCCGCCCCGACTCGGACAACCCCCAACCAAGGGGCGTCCGATTTCGCCAGGACGAGTGCTCGGCTCAGAATCGACCGGAAACCGGCAACGCCCATGAACTTTGACATAGGGGCGCGTATATTTTCACAAACCCTTACCGCTTCACCCAAATTCCGGTCCGGAAAACCATCCTTCGCCGCCTCAAGGGCGATCAGTCTCCGGGCCAGATCTCGTTCGCTCAGGTGAGCCTCGCCCATCTTGCATCTCCGCAACGCGTCGTCGCTTCGGCGTTCTCCCCGACTCATCGCGAGTCTCAACGACGAGGAGTGACAATAAAGGCCGAAATAGAACCCATTGTCACTAAGACCAGGCAAATGTCGCGCCTTAATACGCGTTATTTCGAGAATTTTTCACGGACTCTTGATGGATTCCGGGGTGGTCTCTTCTCCCAGCCCTGGAGGGGCGGAGTTTTCAAACGGTCCAGGCGCACCTTCCACCTCGACCCCCTTGAGAAGGCCCGAAAATCCATCAAATACCCCTGATATCGACGCTCAGACGTCGTGTTCAGACGCTTCCGCGGGCTCGTTGGTCGGGGTGTAGA
>JAYUFP010000133.1:0-2415 GCA_043738665.1 Isosphaeraceae bacterium | reverse complement strand
GTCAGGCTTGCCGACGTCATCGACGGGACCAGCCAGACGGCATTTTTCAGCGAGAAGATCCGCGGCCAGGGGACCCCGAACCCCAGGACCGACCAGTTGATCTTCACCAACCAGGTCACGCTCGACGCCACTTACCAGGCCTGCAAAGCACTGCCGAACACCGCCTTGCCGCTCACGAGCCGGCAAGGAATGAGTTGGGTCATGGGTGAGATGTGCTGCACGAGCTACAACCATGTCGCTCCGCCGAACAGCAAATCGTGCGCGGCGCCGAATTTTCCCGGAACCATGGCGAACATGGCCATGCAGATCCCGCCGTCGAGCCTGCATCCCGGCGGCGCGAACATCCTCTTTGGAGACGGCTCGGCGCGGTTCGTCAAGGAGAGCGTGAACCTGGGAACCTGGCGAGCCCTCGGCACCCGCAACGGCGGGGAAGCCGTCTCGGCCGATTCGTACTGACGACCGGGAACCCGACGAATTGTCGGGGGGCGAGACTTCCGCCAAGCCTGGCGAACACGCGGCTCGGCGGTAGCCTCGTCCTGCCGAATCTTGCATGGTGAGCAAACCTGACCCCGCACTCCGTTGACCGTCCGATTCCTGGAGATTGATTGGCATGACTCGCGATCGGGTTTTCCATTCCCTTGCCGTCCTCGCAACTGCGGTCTGTCTGAATCTCACCGGGTGCGGCGGCTCGAAAACCTACACGCCGACCGCCGCGGGGGCGAAAGACACGCTCAACCGCGCCCTCACGTCCTGGCAAAAAGGTGAGAAGCCCAACGCCCTCGAAAGCGCGTCGCCGCCGATCAACGTCGGGATCTCGGACTGGCAGTCCGGGAAAGTCCTCGAGAAATTTGAGATCGTCGGCGAAGAGGCGGCCCCCGGCGAGGCCAACAAGATTTTCACGACGAACATCCGTTTCAAAGGAGCGAAAGCGGATACCAAAGCCCAATTCATCGTGGTGGGCCGCGCGCCGATCTGGGTCTATGGCGAAAACGATTTCAAACGTCTCCTGAACATGGACAACGACGGCAGCAAGCCGGCGTCGAAAACCAAAGAACGCTGAGTCTCGGAAAGGCACCCCGATGAAGCGGTTTTTCTCAAGCACCGTCACGGCGATCCTGATTGGAGCCGCCGCCGGTTGCGGCGGCGCTGGTGAGACAGGAAGTTTGACCCCCGTCGCGACCGGGAACTCGCCCGCGAAGCCCGCCGAGGCCAGGTCGAAAGGGACGATCGGGGTCTCGGTCCTCACGCTCACGAACCCGTTCTTCAAGGTCATCGCCGACTCGATCACCGAAGAGGCCAAGAAACATGGCTACGACGTGATCGTGACCAGCGGAGAGTTTGACGTCGCCAAGCAGCAGAACCAGGTGAAAGACTTCATCGTCAAGAAGGTCTCGGCCGTCGTGCTCTGCCCGTGCGACTCGCGGTCGATCGGCCCGGCCATCAAAGAAGCCAACGACGCGGGAATACCCGTGTTCACGGCCGATATCGCCTGCCTCGCCCCCGGCGTCAAGATCGTTTCGCACATCGCCACGGACAACTACGGAGGCGGAAAACAGGCGGCGGAGGCCTTGATCGAGGCGGTCGGCGAGGCGGGGGGGAAAATCTTGATCCTCGACTTCAAGCAGGCCGAGTCGTGCATCATGCGTGTCAAAGGGTTCAGGGAAGTGATCGGGGCCCACAACAAGGCCTATCCGACGAGCAAGCTCGCGATCGTCGCCGAACTCCCCGGCGACGGCAAGAAGGACCAGGGGTTCAAGTGCGCAGAGGACGCTCTCCAGGCGCACCCGGACCTCACGGCGATCTTCGCGATCAATGACCCGTCGGCCCTGGGGGCGCGAGCGGCGCTCGAAAAAGCGGGCAAAGCGAGTCAGATCAAGATCGTCGCCTTCGACGGCCAGCCCGAAGGCAAACAGGCCATCAAGCAAGGAAAGATCTACGCCGACCCCGTTCAATACCCCGACCGCATCGGCAAAATGACCGTGGCCTCAATCCTGAAGTATTTCGCCGGAGAGGAAGTCCCCGCCGAGCAGTTGATCCCGACCGGACTTTACCGCCAAGCCGACGGGGCGAAAGATCCGGAGTTGAAGTGAAACGCATTCTTAGGGTCTTGCCTATCGTGTCTGTCGATCACTGGCAACACTCGGGCGACGAATCTTCGACGTGATCATGCCTCCGACCACGGCCGCCATTGCCTGGGGGAGAGTCAGCAGGACCGACACCCACGCTGTTTGCCACAGATCGACTCGACTGAGATTTGGGCCATGGAAGATGAAGTCTCCGATCGGCTCCGAGATGCGACGGCAGAGTTCTTCTACCTGGCCCTGACTTATAAACGGTTCGATACGTCGAAGGGTCCAATCGATCACCTCCGGCACCGACAGGCAGAGGGTGGAGTAGGCGATCAATGACAAAGAC
>JAYUFP010000132.1:0-2416 GCA_043738665.1 Isosphaeraceae bacterium | reverse complement strand
CCGGCCGCCGCGACGAGCTCGACCTCGGTCAGGAAGCGGTTGAAGACGTGACGCTCCGTAACGTCGGTTGATGTGTAGGATCCGCGATCGCGGACCCTACGACTCATACCAACGCTTTGACCGCCGCCAAGACCGCGTCGGAATGGCCGTCGACCTTCACCTTCGGGAAGATCTGGCGGACCACGCCTTGGCCGTCGATCACGAACGTGGATCGGACGACTCCCATGCTCTTCTTGCCGTACAGGCTCTTCTCCTGCCAGACGCCGTAGCTCTGGCAGACCGCCTTCTCGGTGTCGGCCACGAGGGTAAAGGGAAGTTCGTACTTCTCGGCGAACTTGAGGTGGGACGTGACGGCGTCGGGGCTGACGCCGATGACCTTGGCGCCGAGCTTCTCGTAATCTGTCCGGGCGTCACGGAACGCGCAGGCCTCGGTGGTGCAGCCGGGCGTGTCGTCCTTGGGGTAGAAGTAAACCACGACCGGCTTACCCTTGAAGGACGAGAGCGTGACCTCCTGACCGTGCTGGTCCGGGAGAGTAAAGTCAGGCGCGGGCTTTCCGACTTCGACCATGGTTCGCCTCCAATTCGCGATGGCTCGGGCGGCTTAGGGTTTTTGGGGCGGATGACCCATTATACTCGTTCCCACGGTCCTCGGCGGGAATGCCGACCCCGACGCTCCGCGTCGTCCGGCCGCGGCAAAATGCGGACGCGGAGCGTCCAAGACCGCATTCCCACGGAGGACCGTGGGAACGAGTGGCGCGCGGCTCTCCCGCCCTGTTCGGCGCTGTTGTTCAGAAGACCTCTTGGTCATCGACGCTGCGAATCATCGAGGTGAACCGTGGGACATTGGGAAACCTTCGACCATACCGCCGACGTCGGCCTGCGAGTGACCGGAACCGACCTCGACGACCTCTTCAAGACGGCGGCCGAGGCCGTCTTCGACTACATCGTCGCCAACCGTGCCGATGTCCGCACGACGACCCGAGAAGAGGTTAGAGTCGCCTCGGATGACACCAGCGACCTGCTCGTGACCTGGCTCAACGATCTGATCTTCCTGAGCGAGACGAGGCACCTGCTTTTCTCGGAGTTTCAGCCCCGGGTCTCGGACGACGGCCTGTCGCTGGTCGCCAGGATTGCCGGCGAACCGATCGACCGCGACCGGCACGAGCTTGACCATGAGGTGAAGGCCGTGACCCGGCACGGGGTCGAGCTGAGTCAGGACGCCGCCGGGGGCTGGGCCGCCGAGTTCATCCTCGATATATGAACCGTTCAGTTCGGGTTGACCGATCGGAACGTGCCGGTTACATTCCGGCTCGTTTCGTCGGCTTGTCCCGCCGGAAGGGTGCCGCGACGCCGTCATTTCCTTCGGTTCGACCGTCCAGGGACGGACGCTTCGCGGGACTTGATCGCGTTGTCGCCGGACAGCTCGTCGAAGGACTGGATTTGGGCCGAACAGGTCGTTGCGGCAAGGCGTTCGGACTGTCTCGCACGGTCTTCAACGCGGCCGGAATGGAACGGCGGCATGACGTCGCCGGGTCGGGCTCAATTCCGTTGGGATGCGAAAGGAGTGATCCCATGTCGAGACAGGCTTGCGCGGTGCTCGTGTTCTGTGTGGGGCTGACAGCGGCCCTGACGCCTTCGGTTTCCAGGGCTGCGTCGATCGCCACGCAGACTGCGGTTTTGCCGCCGACCTCGACCAATTTCACGGCGGGAAACTCAAGTGTTTCCCCGCTGGTGCTCACGAAGTTCGACACGATGGGCGCCACTCGCGTGCTCGACTCCGTGGACCTGTCGTTCCACGCCAAGATCACCGACAAGTTCGACATGACGTTCGCCACGAACGGCAAGTCGACGATCACGACCTCGGTCGCGACGGGTGACGCCGCGACGCCGGGTCCGTCGATCACGATGTTCCAGCCCGACGGCATTCACCCGCTGCTGTCGGTAAAGGCCGCGAACGACCCCTCGTTCCTGACCCGGAACATCACCTTCGACCCGACCAAGAACGGCTCGAACATCTATGGGTCGAGCCTCCCGACCACGGACTCGCACTACATCGCCCCGGCCATGACCGAGGCGTCGAACTCCCTGCACCTGACCAAAGCCGGGGACCTCGCCCTCTTCACGGGCCAAGGGTTCATCGGCCTGCCGGTCTCCGCGCAGGCGTTTTCGAGCTTCAAGTCGACCTCCGGAAACGGCTACGGCAAGGTCACGACGTCCGGAACCGCCGACGTCACGGTGACCTACCGCTGGCACGAACAGACCCCCGCGCCCCAGGTCACGACGCCCGAGCCGGCGTCGGTCATCCTGTGGGGGCTCGCCGGCGGCGTGATCGCGTTCGGCGTCCGCAAGCGTCGCAAGACCGCTTGAATCGTCCGCCATTGATCAAACACAGAGGAGAGGAGCGGGCGGCGCGTGA
>JAYUFP010000131.1:0-7496 GCA_043738665.1 Isosphaeraceae bacterium | reverse complement strand
CGGGTCGCGGTTTCGTGGTCTCGACCGTCACGGGGCGGGCCACGATCGAGGCGCCATTGACATCCCCGCTCATTTTTCGGCTTCGTTCAGGAATTTCTGGCAGAGAGCGGCCCGTTCGCCGCTTGGGGACGAGCGACGGTTGCGGAGTCGCCGACGAAACGGCCGCTTTGAAACCCGGCTCTGGAACCTGATCGAAGTCCGCTGCGGATCGCTCATGACTAACGGCCAAGTCCACGTCGAGCCCCGGACCCGATCGCTGACCGGCGTGCAAATCCTCGGGACGGGGAGCTATCTCCCCGAGAACGTCGTCAGCAACTTCGACTTGCGAGAGACCCACGGGTTCGACCCGGAGTGGATCGTCAATCGCACCGGGATTTACGAGCGCCGATTCGCCCTTCCCCACCAGGCCACGAGCGACCTTTGCGGCATCGCCGCCACGCGTTGCCTCACCGCGGCGGGGTGTGATCCCTCCGAGGTTGACCTCCTGGTCATCGGGACATTCACGCCCGACATGTGTTTTCCATCGACGGGGAACCTCGTTCAAGACCGCCTCGGTCTGAACTGTCCGGCGTTCGACGTTCAGGCGGCGTGTGCGGGGTTCGTCTTCGCACTGGCGACCGCGGCGCAATTCGTCGCGGCCGGGACGAGCCAACGGGCGCTCGTCATCGGCGGGGATTGCAACAGCAGGGTCATCAATCCGGCCGATCAGAAAAGCTTCCCGCTTTTCGGCGACGGTGCCGGGGCGGTGTTGCTCGCCCCCGGGAAGAAATCCCAGGGTCTGGTGGCCTATCAACTGGGTTCGGACGGCTCCGGCGGCGATTTGCTCAGCCGTCCCGCGTGTGGGAGCCGGATTCCCCCGACCGCCGCGGCGCTTGAACAAGGACTTCATTATCTGACGATGGACGGTCGTGCCGTGTTCAAGTGGGCGGTGCGGATCTTGACCGACTCGACGCTCGACGTCTTGGCCCGGGCCGATTGCAAAATTAGCGACATCCGCTGGTTCGTGCCGCATCAAGCCAACGTCCGGATCATCCACGCGGCCAGCGATGTCCTTGGTTTTCAGCGCGACGTCGTCTTCAAAAATCTCGAAAAATACGGGAACACGTCGGCCGGCTCGATCCCGATCGCACTCGACGAGATGAGCCAGGACGGGTTGATCGAGCGTGGCGACCTGATCCTGACTTCCGGATTCGGTGCCGGCTTGAACTGGGGCACCGCGCTCTGGCGGTGGTGAGCCAGGATTCGGGAGGTAGAAAAAAAACGAACCGCGTCCGAGGTTTCGGAGGCGGCTCGTGTCGTTTCGGCGACTGATGACGGATCGATCAGTGAACGCTCTCACGGGATTACCGCGTGTTCGTTCTGATGCGTCATCCGTCATCCGTCATCCGTCATTGCTCTAACTCGGAAACGATTCCGGACAGTCGGTTACTTGAGGTTGCCGTTCACCCGAGTCGGGCGGACGGGCGGCGGCAAGTAACCGACCTTCGTCCGTGCGTAGTAGCCCGCACCGACGTTGGTGAGGGGCGTGATCGCCCCGGTGTTGATCGGAGTTCCCGACGTGTTGCCCTTGATCGTCCCCGGTCCTCGGACGATGCTCGTCGTCGAGTAGTGGTACGTGGGCGTCCGGACCGTGGCCGAGGTGACCGAGTTGATCTGGTCGCCGTTCTGATGGTACGGCGCGATCTTGCTCTTGGCGCGGGTGCCTTCGAGCCCCGAGGCGAACGAACCGTAGTGGAAGCCCGACTTGATCTCGCTGTTCTGGTTCGAGCCCACGATCACCGTGTGACCGATGTTTCCGGAAGACGTGATCAGGGCGTTGCTGGTCGCGTTGCCCGGACGCGGGATGAACGCCGTGCTGCCCTGCGTGTAGAGCTGCACGAAGTCGGGGTTGATCGGCGTCTGGTTGACGGTGTTCGCGGGAAGAATTCGAAGGCTTCCGATCTTCTTCGCGGTGACCTGTCCGCCGACGTAGCCCGCGCCCGCGTAGCTGGTGTTCGCGGCCGGGGTGCCGTATTGGGTCGCGGGAACCTGTGCCCCGGTCGACGTCGTGCCCACGAAGAGGTTCGTCGGGTTGCTGATCCCCCTGTCGAACTTCAGCGAGCCGATGTTGCCGTTGACGTCCAGGCCGACGGCGTCGGTCGGACCGTGGAAGTGGGCCGACTTGAGCTTCGCGAGCCCGGTGTACCCGTTCTGGAACGGTACGGAGCTTCGCGACGCCGTGAAGTTGGTGGCGGCACCCGCGACGTTCAGTTTGCCGATTCCGATCGCCTGAACCGACGTGCGGCCGGTCGTCCCCACGATCGGGAACTGGAACTGGTTGGCGGCGTTCACCGCGGCGGCCGTGGTCGAGAGGAAGTCCAGGCTCTTGATCGTGCCGTTCACGATGATGTTGACGCTGGGGTTCGTCACCGGAGTCGTCGGGATCACGCTGGTGCCGCTGTCGAACACCGTGTTGAAGATGCTGTTCAGCGTGATCTTCGGCTGGATCTGCAATGGAGTCGAGGAGTCGCCGATGACCACGTTGATGGGGGCATCCAACGTCGCGTTGTCGATCGGCGCGTAGATGCTGTCGAACTTGAGCGTGCGGACCCCGCCGGTCAGGAAGATGCCGGTATTGAGGTTATTTGGTCCGCTCGCCGGGATCACGGTCTCCGCGAGTGAGAAGCCGTTGAGCACCACCGAGTTGACGCCCTTGGTGTCGATGAGCCGGTTGAACGCGACCGTTCCGCTCGGATTGGTGATCCTGGCCGAGCCGACGACCGTCCCGGTGACATACGTCTTGTTGATGTCGGTGCCGATCAACTGGATCGTGTCGATGTTGTCGTCGAGGCTGCCGTCGTTCGGCGTGGTGTCGGTGACGATCACGGTGCCCGGCCCGTGGACCGTGATGGTGTACTCGTCGCCCTGCCGGTCCTTGCCCGAGACGATCTTGCCTTCGTTGATGAGGATCGGATTCTGCGCGCTCGGGTTGTGTGCGAGCGACTGCTGGACGGAGTAATACACCGGTTTCCCGGAGATCGGGTTGTACACGGCGAGGTCGCTCGTGTTGAACATCCCGTACACACTGCCGATTCCCACCGGGTGCGAGGTCGTCAGCAACTGCCGACTTTCCAAGTTTTCGAGGCCCGAGCCAAGCCCGTTCCGGGCCGGGGCGGACCGGTCAGGCCGTCGCCGCTTGAACCGCATGGAAGACTCCCTTCCCCAGGCAACTCGCGAGACGGCCGGCCGCCCGACGAGGGGACAACCCCGTCGCGCACCGCCCCCCAGAGCCGCCGTCCCTGTTTCGGATGGCCGTCCGGCTGATCACACCCTCAAGCCGCGGGCCGCGGAGTCTGGCCGAGAACCCGTCAAGAGTTCGCGGCGAAGCCCAACACAACGCGGTGAGGTTCGTTACGACTCCATCTTCGACCGGCGTCTCAACGATTCTTCAGGCGGCCTGGTAAGGTGGGAAGGCCGGGCTGTCGTGGGAATCAAGGATAGCGAGGACAAGGGTTATCCCGCTGGAATGGCGCGTAGGCGTTCGAGCGCCCCGGCCTCATCGTCGGCGAAGGTGAAATAGTGGGTCAGCTTCGTGATCCGGAGCAGATCGAGGACGATCGGCTGCACCCGGAAGAGGACGAGTTTTCCGCTCTTGCTGTCCAGTCTTCGCTTCATCCCCACCAGAATCGCGACCCCCGAACTGGAGAGGAAGTCAACCTGGCTAAGGTCGAGGGCCACTCGCGGCGCCTCGTGGCCTTCGAGGGTTTGATAGAGCGAGTCGCGGAAGGCGTTCGAACGAAAGTCGTTGAGCGCGGGGGGCTGGTCGATGCTGATCACGAGGGCGTCGGGATGTTCGCGTAAGGAAAACGTCATGACGACAATCGCTCCTTGCGCAACGGCCGGGTCTTGGAGGGGTGGAGGGTCGTCCCCGCTCCACACCTTTGGCGATTCCGGGTACGCGTCGGGCCGCGAGGCCCGGCGTCGTAGGGTATAGTTCACTCATTAAAGGATGACCGGTATGGTCCGTCAACCTCATGAGCGTAACCCAGTCGTGGTATCACTGTCGACTCTCTTCTCTCGGAAATCCGACGACTCTCCGACCCGGGGGCCTTCCGTAATGTTCCGGACCCGAATTGCCCTTTGGCCCGTCGTGCTCCTGATTTTCGGATTGGCGTTTTCGGAGGGCTGCTCCGGGGTTCATCAGCGCCCCTGGCTCTTTCCGAACCGGTCGAACAAGGACGCGGCGGCGGGAGTGACGGGGAACCCCAAGGTCGAGCTTCGACCCCCGTCCGGCGACCTGCCCGCCGAAGCTCCCGTCACGATCCCGCCGCTCAGTGCCCCACTGGAGTGAGGGTAAGCCACGATTCGGATCACGGGATCGTTTCATGACAGACGATTAGCGCGACTCTCCGGGCAATTTCATTTTTCGAGACGGCCACGAAAAATGACCGATGGCTGATGACCGATGGCTGGTGACCGATGACCGATGGCCGATGACCGATGGCCATGAGAATCCGGTTCTGATCGCGCGGCTTCCCCGAATTTTTCTGTCGGTCATTGGCCATTGGTCATCGGCCATTGATTCCGAACGAAAGTGAAATCGCTCTGACGCGGATCGGCAAGTCGTGTCCGTCAGGACGGATGGGTTACTTGCGCGGCTTCTGATCGTGTAAATTAATGAGACGGTGCGACGCCGCGTCGTTTCCATGACGGGCGGCCGTTCGTTTTTGTGGTTGAGGAATCTCCTTTGAATTGTTTCTGGATGGCGTTACAGGCGTTCTGGCGGATCTTGACCGATCCGGAGTTTTCGTCACGCGCCGAGCAACTGTTCCTGCCGATCAAGACCGGCCCCGACTTGCGAGTTCTGGCGGTCCTCCAGCGCGACGGACGCTTGATCGATTTCTTGCAGGAGGCTATCGACCCGTTCACCGACGAGCAGGTCGGCGCCGCGGTCCGTGATATTCATAAAGGGTGTCGAAAAGCCCTCCACGAATATCTGACGCTGGAACCGGTGATGAACGCGGCCGAAGAGGCGCGCGTCACCGTCGCGGCCGATTTCGACCCCGCCGCGATCCGCCTGATCGGGAACGTGAACGGCAATCCGCCGTTCCACGGAGTCCTTAAGCATCACGGCTGGAGAGCCAAGGCCGTGCAGCTTCCGGCCCTTCCGGCCGCGAGAGACGACTCTTCGATCCTCGCACCGGCCGAGGTCGAGATTCCTTGATGTTCCTCGGATGAAGCAGGGCGGTTTCATTTTAGACGTGGAGTTCTCGGGATGCCCGATGGCCGATGTCCGATGGCCGATGCCCAAGATTCCGATGTCCGATGCCCGATGGCCGATGACCAAGATTCCGATGCCCGATGGCCGATGCCCGATGGCCGATGACCAAGATTCCGATGGCCGATGACCAAGATTCCGATGGCCGATGGCCAAGATTCCGATGGCCAATGACCAAGATAATGACACCGCGACCTTCCCAAGATCCCTTTGGCTTCGTTCGGTCATTGATTATCGGGCATCGGGCATCTCGGTCGATCGAACACGAAACATCCCTGCGATTGAACCCGCGACGAGTCGCTTGAGGAGCCTCCATGACGCGCTACGTCGTCGGGATCGACCTGGGAACGACCAACTGCGCTCTGGCCTACGCGGACACTCGCGAGTCGACGGTCGACTCTCCCGCGCCCGTGCAGGCTTTCCCCATCCCGCAGATCATCGGCGTCAGTGATGTCGCGGACCGCTCTGTGCTCCCTTCGTTCCTTTACCTGCCGGGACCCAAGGAGTTCCCGTCGGGAAGCACGGACCTGCCCTGGAAAAGCCCTGCGGGACAGGTTGTCGGTGCCTTCGCAAGGGATCACGGCGCCAAGGTTCCGGGTCGGCTCGTGGGGTCGGCCAAGAGCTGGCTCTCGCACGCGGGAGTCGACCGCCGCGGGGCGATCCTGCCCTGGACCGCGGGGCCGGACTTCGAAAAGATCTCGCCCGTCGATGCCTCGACCGCTTACCTCACCCACCTCCGCGATGCCTGGAACCAGAAGATCGCCGGCAAGACGACCGCCGACCGCCTGGAACACCAAGAGGTCCTTCTCACGGTCCCCGCTTCATTCGATGCCGCGGCGCGAGAGCTGACCGTCGAAGCCGCCCGCGCGGCCGGGTTGGAGAAAGTGACCCTGCTCGAAGAGCCGCAGGCGGCGTTCTACGCCTGGCTCGCGTCGCAAGGCGATTCATGGCGAAAGCAGGTCAAAGTCGGAGACATTCTTCTTGTCTGCGACGTCGGCGGTGGCACCACGGACTTCACCTTGATCGCCGTATCAGACCAAGGGGGGGACCTGGTCCTGACACGCCAGGCGGTCGGCGAGCACATTCTCCTCGGCGGCGATAACATGGACCTCGCGCTGGCACATGCCGTCGCGACGAGCCTCTCCGGCGGAATGGACAGTCTCGACATTTCGCAGCGCGTGGCGCTCGGCTACGCCTGCCGTTCGGCCAAGGAGACGCTCTTCGCGAATCCCGGCAAGGCGTCGGTGCCGGTGGCGATCCTCGGCAGAGGATCGAAAGTGATCGGCGGTTCGCTCAAGACGGAACTCACTCGGGAAACGCTGACAACGGTCCTGCTCGACGGTTTCCTCCCGATGTGCGCACCCGGCGACTTGCCTTCGAGAGGGCGGAAACTCGGTCTCACCGAGATCGGGCTTCCCTATGCGGCGGACCCCGCGGTGACTCGCCATCTCGCGCGGTTTCTCGGACAGCAGGCCGGTTCGCTCCACACGGAAGGGACGTCGATCCGTCCGTCCGCCGTTCTTTTCAACGGCGGTGTCTTCAAGTCGGAGGAACTCCGTCAGAGGGTCACCGACGTTCTTTCCATGTGGTCAGGCTCGCCGGTTCCATCGCTTGCCGCGAATGAGCTGGACCTTGCCGTGGCCTTCGGCGCGGCCTATTACGGCCAAGTGAGAAGGGGTAAGGGAGTTCGGATCCGTGGCGGAGCGCCTCGCGCTTATTACATCGGGATCGAGTCGTCGAGCCCGGCGGTACCCGGCGTCACGCCTCCGATCAAGGCCCTCTGCGTGGTCCCGATGGGGATGGAAGAAGGGACCGAGATGACCGTCCCCGGCCCGGAATTCGGGCTCGTGGTGGGAGAACCCACCGAGTTCCGATTCCTCGGCTCGACGACCCGTCGCGACGACCGCGTGGGCTTGATCCTCGATCGATGGTCCTCCGACGACCTTCAGGAACTCGACCCTGTCGAGACCTCTCTGACCGCCGAGGAAGGCACGCCCGACGAGACGGTTCCCGTGCGACTTCACTCCCACCTGAATGCGGTGGGCACCCTGGAATTGTGGTGCAACAGCACGCGCGACTCCCGGCGCTGGAAGCTGGAGTTCAACGTCCGCGAGACCGGGAACGGCTGAGAGTCTGTCCCGGAAGTTTCCCGGAGAAAAACGATGGCGGATGACCAATGGCCGATGACCGATGCGAGAAAACCGGCGGGAAAACGTCGCATTCGCTCTTTCCGATCCGT
>JAYUFP010000130.1:0-2424 GCA_043738665.1 Isosphaeraceae bacterium | reverse complement strand
GATTTCGGTCCCGCCCTTGGCGAGTTCGGGCTTGAAATCGCGGTTGAAGTGGTCGATGTCGGGCCGATTGGGCTGGTATTCCCAAGGAACCTTCGACCCCGGCAGGCGTCTGGGAAAGAGGATCTGGCCGTCGGATGTCCACGCGGGGATGTTCGAGCCGCCTCCGCGTGTCTTCGGGTCGCCATACGTCGCGCCGAACCACATCGCGCGGCCTTCGGTAAGCACCCGATGCTCGCTCCCATCGGGACGGCCAACGCAGACGTCGGCCCAGTCGTGCGCGGGATCGAGGCCGGGCTGGTTCTCGACGTAGACGACCCACTTGCCGTCGGGCGACCAGTTGGTTCCGAAGTAAAGATGCTCGGGCTTGGCGGCGACCTTGACGCGGTTCGCGCCGTCGAGGTCGCTGGTCCAAACTTGATAACCGCTCGGGCCGGCGAGGTGGAACGCGACCCGCTTCCCATCGGGGCTGAGGCTCAGGCCGTAGGGGAGCCCTTCGCCCGCCTTGGTGAAGTCGCGCGGGTCGGAGCCGTCGAGCCGAACGCTCACAATCCGCCCGACCTTGTTGAGAACCACCTGAACGAGAAGCCGGCCGGGACCGATCAAGAGCGCGGGGGTGACGAACGGCGCGAGCCGGTCCTTGTTGCAAATCTCGTCGAGCGCACCGGTTTCAAGGTCGTGAATCCAGAGATGCGTGGGTGTTTGGGTGTAATACTCCTCGAACGGCTTGCCAGGACCGTCGCGCCTCGGTTCCATGCTTAGAAAGATTACCCGCCGGCCGTCGGGAAAGCTCCCCGTGGGCTGCCAGGTGGCCTGGCCGGGCTTGTCGAATTCGAAATAACGCAAGCCGGTTCCATCGGCGTTGACGATGGCGGTTTTGCCTTGCGAAGTGAACATGAACCGATCGTGGCGATCGGCTTTCATGGCTCGCGCCCAGGCGAGCGAGGCGGCCGGGCAGAGCGCCGCGGCGGCGAGGAATTGACGTCGGCTTGGATTCCACATCATTGGACTCGCTTTCGCTGGGCGGGTTTGAGACCCGCCCAGCGCGGTTCTCGGTGACGACTCTTGAAGCGCCTCAGATTTCTTCGCATTTCGGAGCGCTGAAGGCGGCGGCCATTCGCTCGCCGATCTGGTCGGGCGTGAGGTCTTCGAGGTGTTCGGAGATCGACCAGTGGTGGCCGAACGGATCGACGAGCTTGCCGTAACGGTCGCCCCAGAAGGCGTCCATCAAGGGCATGCTCACCTTCGCCCCGGCTTCGACGGCCTGCGCGAACGCGGCGTCGGCGTCGGTGACGTACAGGTGAATCGTCACCGGCGAACTCGCTCCAGGGCCGGTCACGCCCCATTCGGGAAACTCGTCGGACAGGAAGAGCCTTGAATCGCCGATCTGGACTTCACCGTGCATGAGCTTCGTCACCCCATCCTTATCGGTCGAGGGCATCCGAGTGAGTTCCTTGGCTCCGAACGCCTTCTTGTAAAACTCAATGGCGTGCGACGCTCCCTTGATCACCAGGTGCGGCGTGATGGCGTGATGTCCGCTGGGAATCGGGTGAGACATGTTGACCTCCTTGGGGAAAAGTGTCTTCGCCAGCTCTCGGATCGCTCGGTCAGAGTGATGGCGGGCGAAAGCTTCCCTTTTAGAATCGACCGTTCGTCAACGTTTGTACAGTAAATTTTTGAAAGATTCGTAAGCCTTCGACCGAATTCAGTAAGAACTCGCGATTCACGGAAAGATCGCCTCAGTTCACCCCTCGTTCCAACGCTCTGCGTTGGAATGCCGTCCCCCGACGCTCAGCGTCGTCTTTCGTCGAAAAATGCGAACGCGGAGCGTTCAAGACGGCATTCCCACGGAGGACCATGTGAACGAGTAAGCTCCACGCCGCAATCGGCTGAATGCTTACAACGGTTCAACGATCGCTCGTCGAGCTGCCGGCGGGGTTTCCTTCGTTGTCGAGGAGGATCACTTCCTTGGCGAACGGGAGGGCTTTGAGCGTGGTCTCGACCTTCGACTTGTCGCCGACCACCACGATGGTCATCTTCGCGGGGTCGAGGCCGGCTTTGGCGACGCGGTCGGCGTCGGCCTTGGTCACGGCCTCGATCTTCGAGGGATACGTTGTGAAGTAGTCGTCGGGAAGGTTGTAGAGAACCAGGTCGGCGAGGGTCGAGGCGACACCGCCGGTGGTTTCAAAACGGCTGGGGAAGCCGAGCACGATCCGATCCTTGGCGAAGGCCAATTCGGCATCGGTGATGGTTCGCGGACCGGTCACGTCGGTCAGTTCCCTCATGAGTTCGGAGAGCGCTTCCTTGGTCACCGCGGTTTGCACCGAGGTGGTCGCGGCGAACGGTCCGGGGCCTTGCCGGAAGGCGAAGCCCGAGCGCGCGCCGTAGGTGTAGCCCTTGTCCTCGCGAAGGTTGAGGTTGATCCGG
>JAYUFP010000129.1:0-2432 GCA_043738665.1 Isosphaeraceae bacterium | reverse complement strand
CCTCATCGCCCTGCGTGGGTTGACCAGTTGTTGAGCCCGGAGTCGTTGAAGAAAACGGGATATTTCGATGAGAAGGCGGTCGCGAGGGAGCGCTGGTTTCAGACGCACATGCCCCGCGTGACGGCGCGGCGGTTCGTGTTCGACGTGGGTTTGACGTGCGTGGTGTCGACCCAGTTGTGGCACCACATCTTTTGCGGCGGGGGGCTTTGCGAGCTGCCGGAGTGGAAGCCGCCGAAACTCCCGTAGGATGGGCACTTCCCACCGGGACTTCCACGCCGGATGCACATCGGTGGGCGGTCCCCACTCTACGGGAACAACGTACTTAACATCAACGCGTGAACGTCCGTCATCGCGAGAATTTCGCGGGGTCCGTGGCCGTCACCGATCAGGATCGGTCGATCCTCGGCTTTCGCCGCTTGCAGGCCGTGGCTTCCTCGGACAAGCGTCGGGTCGAGCGGGATGACGTCGAAGAGCGTGCGAAACCCGAGTTTCTTCTGGATCAACCGCCGCATCGCGCGGCCCTTGGGCCAGAGCAATTTCGGGTCGAAGAACATCTCACAGGGATCGAAGCCGGGCTTGCGGTGAATGTCGACTGTACGGGCGTAGTCGGGGGCGTCTCCGTCGTCGAGCCAGAACGGATAGGCGAACCAGGCATCGGGCTTGGAGAGGGCGACGATCTCGCCGGAACGCGGGTGCTCGAGGCCGATATCGCGGCGGCCTTCGCCCGAGTAAAGGCGGTCAATCCCCGGTTCTTGAGACAGGCAATCGCGGACCCGCGGGACGTCTTCATGGTCCGAAACATAAACATGGGCAAGTTGATGGTCGCAAACCGCGAAGGCGCGGCTGCTGAAGGTATCGAAGACCTCCCCGAACGGCCCTTTTCGGACGTTCAAGAAACCGTGATTCCGCAAGAGTCTGTTGATGAGTACGGGACGCGAAACGTCGCAATGGCCGTACTCGCTGACGACCCAGACGCGGGCGCCCGTCCTGGCGGCGGCGTCGAGGAGTGGGGCCGTGGCGGCGTCGAGTTCTCCCACCAATCGGGGCATGTCGCAGCCGGAAGGCCCGAAGCGCTGGGAGTCGTAATCGAGGTGGGGGAGGTAGACGAGGGTGAGGTCCGGGCGTTCGTCGTTCAGGACCTCGGCCGCGCAACGGGCGATCCAGTCGGTGCAGGGGAGGCCGGACCCGGGCCCCCAGAAGGTCCGGAACGGGAAAGGGCCGAGCCGGGATTCGAGCCGGTCGGTGAGGCCGTCGGGGGTTCCGGCGATTCCGAAGGCCTTGTCGCCGTCGGCGGCGTAGTAAGGTTTTGGGGTGACGCTAAGGTCGACGTCCGCCCCCTGGTTGAACCACCAGAAGATCTTGGCCGACTTGAACGGCTTGCCCCGTTCCCTGGCGAGCCGACGGGCGGTGGCGTAGATCGGTTCGGCCTGAATCAGGGTGTTGGACTGCTGCCAGAAGCGGACCTCGGCGGTATCCCGGAAGAACCAGCCGTTAGCGACGACACCGTGTTCCCGGGGCCATTTACCCGTGAGGAGACTGGCCTGGGCGGAGCATGTGACGGCCGGGATGACCTCGGTCAGACTCCGCGACCAGCCTCGGGCGGCGAGCGCCTTGAGCCGGGGGGCGTATTCCAAAAGTTTGGTCGTGAGGCCGACGGCATTGACGACGACGAGGGGTTGTTGTTCGCTCAAGGGACATGGATTCCGGGAGACGGTTCGGGGTTTTGTGTAGGGTCCGCTGTGCGGCCGTTCCGGGCAAGACCCTGGTCCTCAATGCGGTCCTTACGAGGCACGAGAGCTATGGCCAAGGCCAACGACGACCAGCCACTCCCGCCTTATGCGTACGTCCCCGGCGGACCCTGGCCCCACCCGATCTCGTCCCCGGCGGGGCATTCGTACGGCCACCGCCACCCGATTGTCCCTCCGATCAAAGGCGACGCCTGGGACGCCTCGCCGATGTTCGGGCGGGGGGTCGCCCTGTTCAACGCCGGGTATTACTGGGAGGCGCACGAGGCCTGGGAATACCTCTGGCACAGTCATGGCCGAAAGGGTCCGCAAGCCGATATGTTGAAGGGCCTGATCAAGCTGGCGGCGGCCGGAGTGAAGGCCCGGGAGGGGCAGGCCCACGGCGTGAGCGTCCACGCCGGGCGGGCCGCCACCATTTTTCGAGCGTTGCGAGAGACCGAAGGCCCACGGATTTTCGGGCTGGATCTCGAAGAGCTTGCGAGCCTCGCCCAGGGTCTTGCCGAGCAGCCGGACCTCGATCCTGGTCCGAGGTCGTCGTCAGTCGTCCGTGTGATTCAAGAACGGCTGAAACCATCAGGAAAGGCGTAGGCATCAAACGGTCGCCCTCTCCCCGGCTCTAAGGCTCAGAGGGAGGGGTTTTTACAAAGTGAGACGAGGCATATAGTTGGCAAGACATAGCCACCATCG
>JAYUFP010000128.1:0-7537 GCA_043738665.1 Isosphaeraceae bacterium | reverse complement strand
TCCTGGGTCTCCCCGGCGGCGGCTGGCGTTGGGTGCGCCGGAGTGATCTGGGGGTGACCCTCAGCACGTTCACGAAAGACGGTTACGCCGTGGCCGTGGCGGACTATGCGTTCGCTTCGAGCATGCCCGGAACCTCGGTCTGGCCGAAGGACTTTCAAGACGTCCAGCACGCGGTGTCCTGGCTTCGTTCGAATTCCGGCAAGTTCGGAATGAACCCTTCAAAGATCGCCGTCTGGGGAGAGTCCGCAGGCGGAAATCTCGCGAACCTGCTCGGAACCTCTTCAGGCGTGCCCGGGGCGGATCCGTCGTCGAAGGTTCAAGCGGTCGTCGACTTTTATGGTCCCGCGGAGATGACCCAGCTCTATCACGACGCCCCCGGAACGCGTCGGTATATTCTGACGTATCTCGGGGGCACGCCCGACCAGGTCCCCGCGAGATACCTCGCAGCCTCACCGGTGGACCAGGTGTCCGCGAGCGACCCGCCGTTCTTCATCGCACAAGGGACGGTCGATACATCGGTGCCGGAGTCGCAATCCGCAATGCTGATGCAGGCGCTGCAGACTGCCGGAGTTCCCGTCAAAGCGGAGTTCCTCCAAGGGCAGCCGCACGGGTTCCGGCTGAACGTCGGCTTCGACCTCCGCGATGAGATCCTTCGGTTCTTGAGTTCGGCTTTGGACGGACGCGGCGTTTCGGGCGTTTGAAGGGTCAAACAGCGGCGAATCCACGCAGTCCGTGGATCTTTTGGAGTGTGGTGGCAAGCCACCGCGGTCCCAAGGGGTCGACCCCGAAGACCGCCGCCGACGAGCCGTCAGATTTTCGGACCCGCCTCGGAAACGGCGGGGCCGGCCGCCGATTCGTACTTTCGGAAGTTGTCGATGAAGAGCCTCGCCAGTTTTTTGGCCGTGGCGTCGTAGGCGTTCTTGTCGTCCCAGGAATCGCGGGGAATCATGATTTCCCGAGGAACTCCGGGGCAGTCGATCACCGCGCTGACGCCGAAGATGGGGTCGGCGACGACGGATGCGTCGGCGAGTGTTCCGGCGTGGATCGCGTCGATGATGGCGCGCGTGAAAGCGAGTTTCATGCGGCGGCCGACTCCGTGCGAGCCCCCGCTCCATCCGGTGTTCACGAGCCAGACGTTAGTCTTGTGCCGCTTGAGTTTCTCGGCGAGCAGCTCGGCGTATCGCGCGGGGTGCCAGACGAGGAACGGCCCGCCGAAGCACGGGGAAAACGTCGGCTGGGGCTCGGTGATCCCCACTTCGGTTCCGGCGACCTTGGCGGTGAATCCGCTGATGAAGTGGTACATGGCCTGTTCAGGGTTCAGCTTGCTGACAGGCGGCAGGACTCCGAAGGCGTCGCAGGTCAGGAAGATCACGTCGGACGGGTGCCCCGCCACGCAGGGGATCTTGGCGTTGCGGATGAACTCGATCGGGTACGCGCCCCGCGTGTTTTCCGTGATCGTGGCGTCGTGGAAGTCTACATGGCGATCGGATTCGTTAAGGACGACGTTTTCCAGGAGCGCCCCGAAGTGGAGGGCCGAGAAGATGTCGGGCTCGTTCTCGTTGGTCAGGTCAATCGTCTTGGCGTAACAGCCGCCCTCGATGTTGAAGACGCCGTTGTCGGTCCAGCAGTGCTCGTCGTCCCCGATCAGGAGCCGTTTCGGGTCGGCGGACAGGGTGGTTTTGCCCGTTCCCGAAAGTCCGAAAAGGACCGAAGAGCGCCCCGAATACTTGTCGGCCGTGGCCGAGCAGTGCATCGAGAGCACGCCCTTCTTAGGCATCAAGTAGTTCATGATCGTGAAGACGCCCTTCTTCATCTCACCGGCGTACTCCGTGCCGAGGATGACGACCTCGCGGTCCTCGATCGAGAGGTCGACGCTCGTCTTGGAGCTCATACCGGCGGTGTGCCGGTTCGCGGGGAACGCCCCCGCGTTGTAGATGACGTAATCGGGGTCACCGAACGTGGCAAGCTGCTCGCGCGTGGGACGGATCAGCATGATCTGCATGAAGAGCGCGTGGTAGGGACGCGAGCAGATGACGCGGACCTTGACTTGATGATCGGGGTCCCATCCGGCGAAGCCGTCGAAGCAATAGATTCTCGGGCGTGTGTTGAGGTAATCCTTGGCGCGTTCGCGGTTGATCTCGAACGAGTGGACTTCGAGCGGCACGTTGACCGCCCCCCACCAGATGTCTTGCTCGGTCTCCGGTCTGCGGACGATCCGCTTGTCTTTTGGGGACCGCCCGGTCTTGTCACCGGAGTAGGCGACGAGTGCGCCACTGTCGGCGACCCTGGCGTCGCGGTCGTGGCGGATCGCTTCTTCGTAGAGCTTCGCCGGGGCGACGTTGCGACGGACGTCCGCGACCGTGATGCCGTACGCCTGGAGTGAGAAGTCGGAAGACATGGGCTTTAAGATCCTGATTTCAGGGCCGGTATGCCCTACGCCGGCGTTCGAAGGCTAAGGGAGAACATCGTCACCTGGCCGCTTCGCCGCCGTCGGGGGGAGCTGTTGTCCGGGGCTTCTGAGAGAGGCGGAACCCTTGCCGGGCTGCGAAGTCTTTTCGCGGACACCACGGTCATTTCGCTTTGCCCTGGCTCGCCACGGCCTGCATCGCCTTGGCGATGGCGTCGGCATCGCCGAGGTAATAGTGCTTGATCGGCTTGAAGTCTTCGGTGAGTTCGTAGACCAGGGGGACCCCGGTCGGGATGTTCACACCGACGATCTCGTCGTCGGAGACGTTGTCGAGGTACTTCACGATCGCGCGGATCGAATTTCCGTGCGCCGTGACCAGGACTTTCTTTCCGGACCTCACGGCGGGGGCGAGGGTCTCGTGCCAGTAGGGGAGGAACCGGGCGACGGTGTCCTTGAGGCACTCGGTGCGGGGCAACTCTCCGGGTTTTAGATCGGCGTAGCGGGGGTCGTTGCCCGGGAATCGGTTGTCCGAGGTTTCCAGGGGGGGCGGCGGAATGTCGTAGGAGCGTCTCCAGATCTTGACCTGGTCTTCGCCGTATTGCGCCGCCGTCTCCGACTTGTTCAGCCCTTGGAGCGCCCCGTAGTGGCGCTCGTTGAGGCGCCAGGAGTTCTGGACGGGCAGCCACATCAGGTCCATCTCGTCGAGCACTGTCCAGAGCGTCCGGATCGCCCGCTTGAGGACCGAGACGTAGGCCACGTCGAAACGAAAGCCTTGTCCCTTGAGCAGTCGTCCCGCCTGACGGGCCTCTTCCCGACCTTTTTCGGTCAGGTCGACATCAGTCCACCCCGTAAAGCGATTTTCCTGGTTCCAGGTGCTTTCGCCATGGCGGATCAGAACGAGCTTGTGCATCTGAAGGTCCTAAAGCCGGGCGGTTCTCCGCCCTTCCGAACGAAGTAGAAACCCCATTCTAACGAAATCGGGCTCCGCCAAGAACCTCGTGTCCGTCCGCCGACTGTGAGAGAATGGGTCAAGACGGCCCTCCTTCCGACGAAGCGACTTTTGCGTCGAACTGGGCGAGGGTCGGGACATTGTGAGCCTCGCCGATGCCCGCTCCCGTCGAACCCCCGAACGCGGTCGACTCGGCGATCGACAACACCGGAAAGACGTTCGAACTCGAACTCGCGGATTCGGCAATCGGTATTCCTCTGGGCCGGGCGATTTACGAAGACTCGTTTGTGATCTCGGCGTCCCGGCCGCCCACCGAAGTCAACGAAACGCTGCGACGCGAGCGCCTGCGGGCCGCGGCGGGCTTCTTTCTTGTCATCTTCTTCGCTGCGCTGATCGGACGCTCTTTCACCACGGAGGGGCTTCCCTGGATCGTTCACGCCGTGGTGCTCGGTGGCGTCGGCGGGGCGTTCTTGCTGTTGACGAGACCCGTGGAGTTATCCCCCTTCGGCGTCAAGACGGTTGAGTGCGTGACCTTCGGGCTCGCCGCGGCGTTCCTGGCGTTCCGTCAGTATCAGACAATGAATCACTGGGCCGTTCTGGGCGACGAGTCGGAGATGATCTCGACCGCCAAGACGACCCTGATCGGGACCATGCTGCTGGTGTTCGCCTATTGCATGCTGATCCCGAATACCTGGCGATACGCGGCGCTGATGGTCCTGGCGTTCGTCTCGGTTCCGGTTCTCACGGAAGTCGTCGTCTACACAAGCAGGGATGCGGCCTTCAAGAGTTTCGTTCAGTTCGCTTACGCGAAGCCCGGCAGGCTGTGGTCGGACGCCGGACTGATGGTGATCGGTGCCGGCCTCTCGGTCTACGGGACGTACGTCATCAACGCGCTCCGCGCCGAGGCTCACGAGGCACGACAGTTAAATCAGTACAAACTCAGTCGAAAGCTTGGTCGCGGCGGGATGGGAGAGGTCTATCTCGCCGAACACCAGCTTTTGAAGCGTCCTTGCGCGTTGAAGCTGCTTCGCGCCGACTCCGCGTCGGACCCGGTGTCGCTCTCACGATTCGAACGCGAGGTCCGTGCGACGGCGATGCTCTCGCACCCCAATACCGTGGAGATCTACGACTACGGGCGCACCGAGGCGGGCGAATTCTTCTACGTCATGGAGTTTCTGCGAGGCAAGAGCCTCGACGACATCATCAAGAAACACGGGCCGATGCCGCCGGGGCGCGTCGTGTTCCTGCTCAGGCAGGTCTGCGGGGCGTTGAGCGAGGCGCACGCCGCCGGGTTGATTCATCGCGACGTGAAGCCCGCCAACATCTTTGCCTGCTACCGTGGCGGGCGGCACGACGTGGCAAAACTACTGGATTTCGGCCTGGTCAAGGAGGACCACTCTGCACCGCCGTTAATCGGCGACAATTCGGCGGCCGTGAGCCGAGTCGGGATGGTTCACGGCACTCCCCTTTACATGGCCCCGGAGCAGGTCGTGGCCGACGCCGACCTCGACCAGCGCTGCGACCTTTACGCGATGGGAGCGGTCGCCTACATGCTCTTGACCGGAAGACCGCCGTTCGTCGGCACGGATCGGACAACGGTGATGACCGCCCAAGTACGAGACCCGGTCGTGCCACCGCACGAGCGACGCGCCGAGATCCCCGAAGACCTGGAAGCGATCGTCATGCGGTGCCTCTCGAAATCGCGAGAGGACCGCTACCCCGACGCGACCGCCCTGAGCGAGGCGTTGAGCGCGTGTGCCTCGGCGGTGGAATGGAACCACGAAGCCGCGGCGACATGGTGGGACGAGGTCGATCGGCGGGGTGCGACCCCGCACAACGACGGACTGTGATGGACGCCGAATCGATGCCCTCGGCATGTTTCCGGAAGCGATCAGGCTCTTCCGGTGTTCCAGGCGGTTGACCGCCGTAATGGCCGATGACCAATGGACGATGGACGATTTAGCGGGTTTTGTCGGCCATTGGACATCGGTAATCGATCATTTTGGGTTCAGAACACCCAGCCGCCCGGATCACCGGAAGAGCCGCGATCATTCTCCGACAACGAAGGTCGCCGGCATCCCCACGACCGCGAATCTCAAGGCGAGGCCCCCGATCAAGACGCCCAATGAGGACAGTGGCGCGACCCATCGCCGAGTCGACATTCGTCCCGCAAGCGGAAGCACAAGCCCCGCGGGCAGCACGAACGCCGGGATCAATAGCCCCGGCCACTGGCCGAAGGCTCGCGAAGCCGGCGGCCCAATCGACCAGGCAAACGCCGCGATCATCATTAATTCAAGAACGATTGCATAAGCATCAAGCCATTCGAGCCGGTCGAAGACCTCGTGGGGGACGTTCCGGCCCTTCCACCGCGCGAGCAAAATGATCGCCGCGACCCCGGTCGAGGCCGACGACGCAAGAAAGAGCGCGGAGAGCCAGGTCGTTTGCGCCCAGACCGGCTGGTTCGTCGCCGAGAGGAGCGTACCGGTATAGGCCCCGAGGAAGAACGCCGCGAGCGTCCCTCCGACCTCGAAGGCTCTGCCGAGGAACCCCCGGCGGAGACGGGTTGCCAGCGGCGCCCAGCGCCCCGGGCCGAACCACTTGTCCTCCGCAAGCACCCCGAGAAACGACGCGAAGCTGAACGCCCAAAACGCGGAGAGGCCCCACGAACCGGCCGACATCGGCGACCACCATTTGATCATCGGTCGAAATGTTTCGGACTGTATCATCATGTGCCAGAACCGTTCGGGACGGTTCAGGTCAACGATGAGGATGATTCCGCAGGCACAGACGAGCGGGAACGCAAGGTACGCCGCGAAACGCACGGCGCGTTGGTCGGTCTCGTCGCCGAAGAGACCCGCGAGCGTGAACACCGCGTACGACCCCGCGGCGATTCCGCCGAGGAAGAAGTACGCGGTGATCAGTCCGTGCCAGTGGGGCGAGGCCACGTAAGGGTCCATCGTCAGCTCGCGATCGACAAAGGTGCGACGGGAAACCCCGTCACTTGAACATCGCGTTCTCGCGATCGCCTCGCGAGAGGAGATACGCCATGAGGTCGAGAACCTCGTCGTTGTTCAAGGTGTTGAGCAGCCCTTCGGGCATCATCGAGGTCGGCGACGGCTTGACCTCCTCGATCTTGTTGCGGTCGATGGTCACGAGCTGGTTGGGGTCGAGCATGTTGGTGTTGAGCGTGAAGCCGTCGCCGTTGAGGTTCATCACGCGACCGGTGACCACCTTGCCGTCAGTGGTCGCGACCATGATCGCCGCGTACTGGTCGCTGATCACCTTGTTCGGGTAGACGATCGACTCGATCAGGTCGCGATTGGTGAACCTCCCCGCGAGCCCGGTCAGTTCAGGCCCTGCCCCGCCGCCTTCGTTGTTAAAACGGTGGCAAGAGAAGCAGGAGGCCGCGGCGAACAGGGTACGCCCCTTGTCGAAGTCGCGCTTCTTCAGGCCCGTGGAGACGAGCGACTCCAACTCGGGCATCGTCCAGTCTTTGACGTGTGCCCGCGGGGCCACATGCGCGGCGGCGGCGGAAGCGTCGGGCTTGGCTTCAAGGATTTCCTTGAGGTCGGCCTTCTCGCTGTCGCTCAGGGTTTTGATCGCGTCGTTTTTGATGTTCCTCATGAAGCCGCCGAAGCTGTTGCCCCCTTTGTAATTCGCGGCCTTGAGGAACCAGGAGAAGTACGACTTTCGAAGCTCGGGGGTCCAGCCCGATTTGAGGGCACGGAGCGCCCTGGCGTACTCGATCTGCTCTTCCTGCGTGGGGGCCTTTCCGAGCAGCGCGACGAGCTTCGTGGCGGCGTCGGGCGCTCCGAGGTAGACGAGCACCTGGGCCAGTTCGACGTTCATCTCGCGCGACTTGGCCGGGAAGGCCGGGTTCAGCTTGGCGATGACCGGCGAAGCCTGCTCCGGCGTCAACTGGCCGAATCGGTTCAAGAAGACCTGATACACGCGAACAAGGTCGAGCTTCAACGAGGACGGAAGCGAGATCCAGCCGACGTTGTCGAGGGCATCAAGAATCTTGCCCTTGAGTTTTTGATCGGGCTCCCGAGTTCCGGCCTTGCGGTGTGCGGGATCCTGGGCCGAGGCGTGGATCAAGGCCAGGAGGGCGGGGATCGCCTTGTCGGAATCGGTCTCCCTGAGGGCTTTTTCCTGCCATTTGGAGACGTCCTGGAATTCGA
>JAYUFP010000127.1:0-21151 GCA_043738665.1 Isosphaeraceae bacterium | reverse complement strand
TCGCCGTTATAATCGCCGAGCACGGTGACGATGGACAACTTCAATGCGGTGCTGGGTGCGCTCGAGGTCCCCTTCGAGTCAGTCGCCAGGGCCGTATAGCTGTAGTTGCCGTCGGTCAGGTCGACCGAGAGCGGGAACGAGAAGTTCCCCAGGGAGTCGGACGTCTTGGTGCCGATGACCTTGCCGGTGTTGTCCTTGAGCGTGATGACGACGCCGGGGTCGGCGGAGCCGCTGATCGTCGGGCGGCGGACGGCGGTAATGCCGTCACCCTTTACGCCCGAGTCGGTAGAGGGGTCGAGGATGAGGACCGGGGTCGTCGGAGTCGAGGGGGCCACCGAGTTGATGGTGACCACCAAGGCCGGGCCGATCGGGCTGATGTTGCCCGCGGGCGAGGTCTGCTGCGCGGTGTAGGTGTAAGAACCGTCGGCGAGCGGGCCGGGGTCCTGGATCAACACGGTTCCCGCGGCGGCGTTCAGGATCGTCTTGACGTTCACGCCGTTGCGGTAGAGCTTGAGCGTCGCCCCCGCCACGACGTTGGCGGCGTCGAGGAACGGGCTGGTGACGTTCGTGATGTTGTCCCCCTTGGTACCCGAGTCGCTCGCGGTGTCGAGAGTGAGCGGGGGTCCGGCGGGGATCGCCGTGTCGATCGCGATCGTTTGCGAGGCGGCGTTGGGGCTGACATTCCCCGCCGGGCTGGTCTGCGTCAGGGTGTAAACGTGGGTGCCCGGGGCGGCGGGACCCGGGTCGGTGATGGTGACCGTCCCGCCCAGAGACGAGACCAGGGTGCCGACCACGGTGCCGTCGCGGAAGAGACTGAGAGTCGCCCCGGCGACGATCGAGGAGGCGTCGAACTTCGGGTTGGCGACGTTGGTCAGGTTGTCTCCCAGGGTCCCCGAGTCGCTCGCCGGGTCGAGCTTGAACTGGGTGGGGGCGAGCGGGATGTTCTGATCGACGGTGATCGTCAGCGTCGGCCCGTTCGGGCTGATGTTGCCGCCGGAGTCGATGGTCTGGGTAGTGTAGACGTAGACGCCGTTACCGAGCGGACCCGGGTCGGTGATCTTCACCGTGCCGCCGACCCCCGTGGCGATGCTGGCGACCGTCAGCACGCCGCGGATCAGGCGGAGCGTGCTGTTGGCCTGAACGCCGGCGACGTCGAACGTCGGCTTCGAGGAGTTCGTGAGGTTGTCGCCCAGGACGCCCGAGTCGGTGGAAGGGTCGAGAGTGATCGTGCCGGGGGAGTCATTGGCGACGATGATCGTTACCTTGGCGCCCAGGGCACTGATGTTGCCGGCGCGGTCGGTGAGGTACGCCTGATACGTGTGCGTGCCGTAGGGGACCGGGCCGGGATCCTGAATCGCGACGGTGCCGCCGGTCAGGTTGTAGGGCGATCTCACGACGACCGCGCCGTCGCGGACCAGGGTCAGCGACGAGTTCACCTCGAGCCCGGCGATCGTGGTCGGGATGTCGAGGAATGGGGCGGTGTTGCTGGTGACGTTATCGCCCTTGATGCCCGTGTCGCTCTTGGGGTCGAGGACCGGCTTGCCCGGGGTGTTGGGCTGGGCCGTGTCGTAGACGACGGTGATCGCGCCGCCGATCGGGCCGGCGTTGCCGTTGATGTCGATCTGCTGGACCGTGTAGACGTAGGTGCCGTCAACGATCACGGTCGGGTCGGAAATCTGGACGGTTCCGCCGGCGGTGTTGAGCAGCGAGTTGACCAGCACGCCGTTGCGAAACAGGTTGAGCGTCGAACCCTTGATGACGCCCCCGGCGTCGAAGACGGGGTGCTTGAAGAGCGTGATCTGGGTGATGCCGTCGCTGTTCGATGTGCCCGTGTCGCTCCCCGCGTCGAGTCGGAACGGCGAGGGGATGGCGGGCGGATTGACGAGGATGATCACGGTCAACGCAGGGCTCATCGACCCGCTGATGCCCGCGAGGCTGGTCAACTGGGTCGTGTAGTAGTACGTCCCGTCGGCGATCACGCCTTTGCCGGCGTTGGTGTCGGCGATGGCGATGATGCCCCCGGCGACGTTGGTCAGAGTGTTGACCAGGACCGCGGCGCCGGCCACGCCGTTGACCACCTTGGCTCGGTAGAGCTGGACCGTGGCCGCCTTGTCGATGGGCTGTTGCGCGGTGCCGATGTCGAAGATCGGCGCGGGGTACGGGTTGCCGTTGTTGTACTGCGTGATGTTGTCGTTGTTGAACGTGCCCGAATCGCTGCCCGCTTCGAGGTCCGGCGCCGGCGGCGGTTCGGGGTTGGGCACCGCGGTGTTGATGATGACGGTCAGCGTGTTGCTGAGCGGCCCGGCGTTGCCCGCCAGGTCTGTCTGCATCGCTGTATAAACATACGTGCCGTCGGCGATCACTCCCTGGCCGTTATTGATGTCGGGGACCGGAGAGATGCCGCCCGCCACGTTGTTGAGCGTGTTGACCAGGATCGACGCGCCGGGGATGCCGTTGACGACAAGCGCCCGGAAGAGCTGGACCGTCGCATGGTTCTCGACCGAGCCCAGATCGAAGATCGGCGCGGGGTACGGGTTGCCGTTGTTGTCTTTGGTCGTGAGGTCGTTGTTAAAGGTGCCCGAGTCGGTCGAAGGGTCGAGCGTCAGCGGTTTGACCGCGACCGGCGCAGTGGCGTCGACCTGCACCGCGAGGTTGGCGCTCATCGGGCCGACGTTGCCGGCGAGGTCGGTCTGCTGCGTCGTGTAGACGTAGAAGCCGTCGGGGATCTTGGCGCCGTTGTTGGTGTCGGCGATCTGGACCGAGCCGATCGCGACGCTGGGGACTTGCGTGAACGTGTTGACTACCACGGCCGCGCCGATCACGCCGCTCACCGGGTTATACGGGGCGCGGAAGAGCTTGACGATCCCGTTGGGCTCGACGTTGTCGACGTTGAAGACCGGGGCGTTCCCCGGGGTCGGGTTGTTATTCCTGTTGGTGACCTTGTCGGTGCTGGAAGACCCAGTATCGCTGGCGGGGTCGAGGGTGGTCATCGACACGACCGGCGGCGTGGAGTCGATGATCACCTGGATCGGCGCGAGCTTGATGCCGACCGTGGTCAAGATGATGTTCCGGAGCACACCGTTGTCGTCCACGTCGGTCACCGCGGGGACGAGCGAGCCGAGGTTGCCGTCAAAATAATTGTGCCAGGGACCGGTCGAGAGGTCTGATGGGAGCAGGCCAGGGAAGGCAAAGGCCCCGGCCGGGGTGATCGTGATGTTGTTGGGCCCGTTGCCGCCGCCTTGCCCGACCTCGGTCTCGTTAAGACCCGGGAAAATGTTGTAGAGCCATCCCCAGGTCGGAACCTGGGTGCCGAAGAAGCCCGGGCTCTCCGCCTGGGCGAAGAGTCCGCCGCCACTAAGGACGTAGCTCGCGATGTCCGGGCCGTGCTGGTTGAGGACCGTCAGTTCGGTATCGTCGATGTCGTTGACCGTCTGGTTGGCCGTCGTGATATAGAGAATACCTGTCTTGTCCAACGTCATGCCGCCGGCGACCGGGTTGTTACTCGCGTCGTACGCGGGGGCGACACCGCCGTTCAGGAAGGTGTCCATATCGGCGGCGGTGTGGACGTAAACCACGCTCCACCCCAGCGCGGGGAGCGGACCCTGGAGGAACGCCGAGTTGATCGCCGCCGCCGCCCCGAAACTCGTGACGGCGGGATCGGGGTCGGCACCGAGCGCGACGATCACGCGGTTGTTGTTCGTCACGTTGGGCGAGATCAGCGGCAGAACCTTCTGCATATAGAGCCATCCGGCTTCGTTCGTCCCTCCAGGCCCGAGGTTGTCGCCGTGGTCGTCCGAGTCGGTGCCGTCGATCACGACCGCGCCCGTGTTGCCGAACCCCTGGTCCCTGCTGATGTTGCCGGCCAGGTCGACCTGAAAGGCCTTATAGATATACGGGTTCCCCTGGGGAGGAGCGGTGTTGGACGGGCTGCCGACGGGATTATCCGGGATCGGACCGTTGCCGCCGTTGGTGTCGGTGATCGACACCACTCCCCCGGCCGTGTCGACGAGTGTCGCGACTGAGGTGAAGGCGCCGATCACGCCGTTGAGATCGAGTGCCCTCTGGAGGATCACCGTCGCGTGCGGCTCGATCCCCGAGATGTCGAACACGGGCGCCGCGTGCTGGGGCGAGTTGTTGTTGAACGTGTAGGAGTCGCTATTCGACGTCCCCGAGTCGGTTGCCCCTTGGAGCTGGATCTTTGTGGGCGTGGTCGGAGGCCGGGAGTCGACGATCACGGGTAGGGACGGAGCGTAATTGGTCCCTTGCACACCCAGGTAGTCGGTCTGGAAGGCCGAGTATAGGTATTGGTTTTTCTGCGGCGGGGCGGTATCGATGGCGTTGCCGAGGAGCGGGGTGTCGGGAATCGTTCCCTTGCCGCCGTTGATGTCGGCGAGCTGGACCGTGCCGGCTGAGGCGGTGGTCACCGTGTTCACCACCACATACGGGCCGACGACACCATTGACCTGAGTCGCCCGGAGTAGGACGACCGTCGTAAGACTGCCCGCCGGCGGCGCGATAATGCCCGAAACATCGAACAGCGGAGCTGGGTGAGCGGTCGAGTTGTTGTCGTGCGTGTACCGGTCGGTGTTGTAGGTACCCGAGTCGCTAACCGGGTCAAGAATGAGACCTGGCGCGGGAGGAACCACGTCGATCACAAATGTGAGGAGCGCGATGTTTCCCTTCGTACCCGACTGGTCGGTGGCCTGCACGCCGACGGTGTAGATGCCGGACTTGGTGAAATACCCCGGGGCGGCCGGGAGCCTGAACTTGCCGGACGCATCAGTCGTGATCACGCCGGTGAGCGGGATCGGCACGGGCGACGCGGGGTTGCCCGTCAAGTCGTACAGCAAGACCGTCACCCTGTTGCCGAACGCCGACTGCTCGCTGGTGCCGTCGATGATCGGGGTCAGGCTCGTGGTGAATTCCAGGTTGCCGGTCGTCAGGCCCTTGAGGCTGGTCGGATCGAGGGTGAGCCAGTTATTCGGCGCGCCCGCCGGGTTGTTGTTGGGGACGACCAGCGGCGCGAGGCGGATGGCGAACGTGCCGCGGCCGAACGTGGAGGCGGTCAACAGGTTCGGGTCGCCCGCGGCGATGACCGCGCGGCCCGTCGTCGGATCGACGTTGCCAATCGACATATTCAGGTCGGTTACATGGGCGTTGGCGATGCCGCCGCCCGTCCCCGGCGGGTTGGGCTGCGTGACCAGGCTGTTCACCTCGGTGGAGGCGAACTGGAGCCAGGAAGCGCCCTTGTCGAGCGAGCGGTAGACGCCCCCTTCACCGGCGACGTAAAGCGCCGGGTGCGTCGGCCCGTTAGGCTTGGTCGGGTCGTCGGGGAGGATATACCGCCAGTCCGCCTGGAGCGACGTGAGGTATTTGAGCTGGGTTTGTCGGAGACTGGGGTCTCCGAACGGGTCGATCGTGAGACTGAAGAGGTTGCCGGTGATCCGCTTCCAGGTCTGGCCCGAGCCGGGGTTGGAGTCGGCGATGGAGTAGACGCCGTTGGTGGTGACCGCGTACGCCTCGTGGCTGCCTCGGGTCGGGTTGGTGACGATCTTCTGGACCGACGCGGTGTTGCCCGCGAGATCACCGTTGGTGATGTCGAACCAGGCGTTGCCCGCCGCTCCGCCGCCGGTGAAGGTGACGTAGATGTGACCGTTGTTGGTGCCGGCGTAGATGAAGTTGTCGAGCGAGCCGTTGCTCGTGGCGGGGTCCGGAGCCCCGAACGCGATGGCGGGGATCGTCGAGCCGTCGAGGACGGCGGGGTCGGCGATCACGAGCCAGAACCTGCCCTGGTCTTCGGTGCGGAAGAGCCTGCCCGCACCTGAGCCGATCACGATCTGATTGCCGTTGATCGGGTTGACCGCGAAGTTGAACCCGGCGACGAACGGCCACTGCGGGTCGGGCACATTCGTGCCGCCGCTGGACTGGATCAGGCCGTTGGTCCGGCCCACGCCGTTGACCTGGAAAAAGTCGGTCGTGTTACCGCCGCAGCAGGGCCAGGCGTACTGGTAGAGCGTGCCCGAACCGGTCTGATCGGTCGCGACGCCGGTGTAGTCGCCGCCGGGCCCCGTCCAAGAGAGGTTACCCGTGATGAGCTCATTGGCGGTCGAGTGCGGGGCACCGTCGTCCTGGGCGCTGCCGTAGAAGAGCGCGCCGGCGATCTGGGCCGCGGCGCTGCTCGGCTGGGCCGCGCCGTAGTAGAACTGAGTGATCTGGAGGTTGCCGTTGCGGGAGCCGGTCGCACTCGCTTGCGATCCGATGCCGGTGCTGAGGGTGCCATTACCGAGGTCGACCCCCGAGAACACCCCTTGGTCGTCGCCGAAGATCAGCCGGGCGTGGCCCGTCAACGGGTCGCGAAACGCGATCACCCGGTGCTGGTCGGTCGAGCCTCCCACAACCGAGTCAAACGGGATCCACGAAACATTCGCCCCTGTGTTCGCGAATGATGCGGTGTTCTCGGCGTAGAACGTCGCGCCGCCGCCCAGCGGGTTGTTCGGATTGCGAATCAAGTTGATCGTCGGGTTGGTTCGCGGGTCGATGAAGAGCCCGTCCGGTGGGAGCAAGGGGTTCTGTTTGAGGGCGACCGCGCCGACGGAGTTGACCTGGAGCGTGCCGCCGTCGCTGAGGTTGTTCGCGAGATAGAAGGAGTGCGGGTCGACCACGGCGGTGACATCAATGCGGATCAGGCCCGAGGGCTGGCCGTCGGCGGTGCCGCCGAGATAGACGATGTTCGGGTTGGTCGGATCGACGACCAAGCTGACGTCGTAATTGCCCTGGGCGAAAGTCGCGTTGCCCAACGGGTCGTAGTCGCCCAATGTCGTGTCGTTGCTGGGCACGGCACGAACGACGCCTTTGAGGGCCGGCAGCGTCGGGGTCGTGAGCTTGGTCCAGTTCTGACCCTGGTCCTTAGTGAGATAAAGGCCGCCGAGGTGGTTATCGGGGGTTACGACGGCGGCGTAGAGCCAACCTTCATACAGAAGGTTCTTGAGCGACGAGTCGGGGTCGCTGGAGGGGAAGAGGTCGGGCTTGGCCAGCACGATCCGGCCGTTGGGGCCGTTGGGGTTCACCCCCAGGTTGTTCACCGTGATCGGCTTGGGAATGGCCGTGGACGGGTCCTGGATCAAGGGATCGCCGACGCCGCCGGTCATCGAATTCCAGACCTGGCCTTGGTTCGGACTGATGAAGACGCCCACGCCCCGGATCGCCGCGAAGACGACCTGGAGATTGCCTGTCGGGTTGCTGATCGCGTCGACCGGCCCGCTATTGGGGTCGAGCACGACGTCGGTGGCCTGACCGGCGAGGTTCGCCTGGCGGGCGCCGGTGCTCGGGTCGACCAGACCCCAGGTCGCGCCTGTATCGGTGCTCCGCCAGATCCCGCCGTTATTGCCGCTGAGGGCCGCGTACACGACCACTTGGCCGGTCGCCGAGGGGTGCGGATCGACGACGATCTTGAACGACGTCGAACCGACGAAGGCATGGTCCCTGCTTGCGTAAGGAAGGGTATTATCAAGGCTGTCGAGAAGGGTCCAGCTCGCCCCGCCGTCCAACGACCGCAGGAACCCGACGCCCGTCGAGCCGGTGTCGCCTTCGCCGGTCGCGGCGAAGATGATCGACTGGTTCGGGTCGTTGTTCCGGCCGAACACGGCGAGCCCGCCGATGTTGATGCCGAACGTGGGGCCGAAGTCGGTCAATGGAATGTAGGTCGGGCCCGCGGAACTGGTGGTCAGGAAGTTGTTGGTCTTCCAGACGCCGCCGCTGGCACCCGCGACATAGACGGTGTTGCCCGACGGGTCGCTCGGGTCGACCGCCAGCCCGCCGATCCGCCCGGACCGGCCGCCGCCGATCGATGCCGGGCCGACCGACGTCCAGGTCGTGCTCGCGATCGGGTTGGTCGGGTCCATCGTGAAGATCCGGAAAGTTCCCTGCGGTCGGTCGGCGACCGGCTCGCCCAGGCCGGTGCCCGAGGTCGGCTTCAGGAGCGTCAACGACCACGAGTTGATCGACCCGCTCAGCGTATCGGACCCGTTGGTGACCCGCAGTTGGTAAACGCCCGTGCCCGCGCCGGTGGGTCCGCCGATCGACGAGGAGCCGTTCAGAGCACCCAGCGGCTGCAAGGGCCGGAACCGGCCGAAGTACGGCGGGCCGCCATTGGAGATCGAGGTCGTCGCGGCATCGTCGAAAACGGTGTTGTTGAAGTCGGCCTTGGTCCCCGTCGCTCCCAGCCCGCTCACCAGGGTGACCGCCGTGCCGTCGGGGGCGACCAGTTGCACGGTCAGATCGGGGTCGTTGGGGAACGAGACGTTCATCGTCAGGGTCAAGCCCTGGATCACGAAGTCGTTCGACACGGTGATGTTCGACGAGATCGTCCCCTTCGCCGGGATCACGATCGGGGTGTCGTTGGCGGCGGAGGTCTGCGCCACTGGGGCGGTGGTCGAAACCCCCTTGAGCACGGCGACTCCCGCATTCAGGTTGGTGTCGATCGCGAAACCCGAACGCGACTTGATGTCGGAGGCCAGAGTGATGGTATAGGTGCCGTTAAGCTGCTGGGTCGGGAAGGTGATCCGGTAGGTCCGCGGGGACGCCGGGGCCGGGTCGGTCCCCAGCGGGTTGGCCGTGATCGTGAACGGGCCGTTGATCCGTCCCGCGGGACCTTGGATCCTCAAGACGCTCGCGGCGGTGAACGTCGAGGGGTCCATGTCACGGTCAAACGTCACGTCGAAAGAGCTGACGGTGCCGTTGAGGACAAGGTTGTCCACCGTCTTGATCGCCCCCGAAATCGAAGTCCCGATCACATGCGGGCCGGGAATGATCAGCGGCAAAGTGTCTTGCTTGTAAGGGGCCGCGAACGCGGTGCCGCCGGTCGGCGTCGGCGCGGCGTAGAAGTCGGACGTCTGGCCGGCCGTGCCGTTGGCGTTCTGGTCCATCGTGTTGCCGGTGGACTGCTGCGTGACGGCGACGCCCGGCTGGATCGATAGCGTCCAGCTATTCAATTGACCCGAGTCGATCGGGACCGTGTCGGCCACCTCGAGCCTCCAGGTTCCGTTGATCGCCCTTCCGTTGAACCTCGCAAGCGCCGAGTCGGGCTTGAACGTCCCCGTAAAGGGCGCGGTCCCCTGCCCGATCGGTGTCGTCGCGCTATCGTCAAAGGTGGTGTTGGTGAAGTTCTGGCCGGCCGGTCCCCGGTGGTTCACCAGCAAGACCCGCGTCCCATCAGGCGCGATCAGGGTGATGGCCAGGTCGCTGTCATAGGTGTGGGCGATCGAGAAGTTGATCGTGAGGCCCGCGACGACCTGGCCGACGGGGAACCCATTGACCGGCAGCGTCGACGTGACCGTCGTGAGGTCGGGTATGACGACCGGAACGTTGGCCGACGCGAGTGTGGTGATCCCGCCCACCGGGTTGACCACCGTCGATGTCGAACGGATCCGGTCCTGAATCGCCGGGAGGATCTCGTAGCTGTAGGTGCCGACCCCGCTTTGGGGCGAAAAGTTGATGCGGAACCGCGTCGCCCCCAGGGCGTTGGCGTTCAGCGCCACCACGCCCGTGACGGGAACGGATACGCTCGCCGACCCCGCGAGGGTGTCGTGGTATATGACCACGACGTCGGCCGGCCCGAACGAGTTCGGGTCGACCGGGCGGTCGAAGGTCACGTCGAAGGCGCTGGCGATCGGCGTACCGTCAGCGGCCCGGGTCGTGTTGATCGCGTCAAGGAGGGCGCCGTTGCCGTCGATCCCGATCGCCCCCATCGAACTGCTGATGATCCGTGGCCCGGCGGCAATCGTCGCGGTGGCGACCCGGATGTTCAGGAGCGACTTACCGTCACTGCCGCCGTTAACGTTGCTCGACCATGCCGGGTAAACGTGCCCTTGGAGGACGGCCAACCCCTGATGATCTCCGAACGCGAAAGTCGCCCTGTCGTTGCCGATGGCGGTGTTCCCGGCCGACTCGTTGTCGGGGATCGGCCCGAGGACGGTCGTCGAGCCGGTCGCCTGGTCGGAAACGGTCAGCGCCGCGTTGGCGAAAGTCTGCGGGCTGAACGTGGCGCCGCCGTCGATGCTCGACGCGATCGTCGTGGCGACCCGTGCGCGGGCCGCGTCGTAACGGCCGTCGTAATACGAAATCACGAACGTCCCGGTCGATCGGTCCACAGCCGCCGCGGGCTCAAACTGTGCGCGATCCCCTTCGGAGAACCCGTCCGTGGTCGCCACGTCGTTGTTGACGATGCTCGGACCCGACCAAGTCGTGCCGCCGTTGGCCGAGGTGAGCAGGTAGATGTCGGTGTTGTCGGTCGGATTGTCGACCGCGGTCGAACGGTTGACGTAGGCCAGATAGAGCCGACCCTGGTTCGGGCTGAAGGAGCCGAGTGTGTTGTCCGAGGCGAGTACCGGGCTCGGGCCGATCCCTAGAGGCGATGCCGCCGATGCCGTCGGATAGATATTTCCCTGCGCGCCTCGGACGGTCGTGGTGGCCACCGTCGAGTCGAAACCGGTGTTGAGGCCGCTGGTGAAGGTGAGCGAGGCGTTCAGCAATAAGCCGACATTGCTCGTCGTCGAGTCCGTGATCTGGAGCTGCCAGGTGCCGACCTGGATCGGCTTGTTGAAGAACGTCGTGAGGTTGCCGGCGGGCTGGAAGCTGCCGATATAGGGCGCAGTCGCGTTCGCCAACGCGCGGGGCGCGAAGGCGCTCAGCGTCAAGCCGTAATTAACGCCGCCGGTCCCGAAACCGAGGGCCGTGCCGGTGACGTTGCCCTTGGCGATCAAGGGCACGGTGGTGCCGTCGGGGGCCACAAGCGCGAATGACAAATCCGCCAGCGACTGGTGAGTCACGTTAAGCTGCACCGCGAGGTCGCTGACATTCCCCGCGAGCGCGCCAACGGTAAACGGGAACGAAGTCGTGATCGGCGCGTTGTTCGCCCCAGCGTCGGCGATGAATCCTCCGGGATTGGTGAACGTCACCACCTTGGTGCTCTGAAACTTATCGACCTTGATCGCGTCCAGCGGCGTCGGGGTGGCCGTCGCGAGCGTCCCGAAGTCGTCCCAGACGATCGTGACCTGGCCCCCGGCGACGCCCGCGCTCCCTTGACTGATCGCCAACCGCGGCGACGTGTTCCGCTGTGTCCCGAAGCTGCCGCCGTCGTTGACCGTCCGCTCCGACGAGAACGTCTGGCCGCCGTCCGAAGAGGCGACGACGCGGATCGAGTTCGGATTCCAATTCGTGACGTTGGCCGCGTTGACGTCGTTCGTCGCCCAGGCAACGTAGACGTTCCCCGCCGCGGTGTCGGTCTGCGTCGTGCCCCCGCCGTCGGTAAACGAAGTGACGTTGTTGTCCAACGCAAGGGTCGGCTTCAAGGCCTGGTCGACGGTCCACGAGTAGATCGGGAAATTGTCAATCAGTTTGTTGCCGGCCAGGTTGAATTTGTTGAGCAGGAGCACGCCGATACTGTTGTCAGCCGAGTGTTGCGAGACGAGGACATAGAAGTTGCCGTTGCGGTCAAAATCGACCGAGGCGTCGGTCGTCTGTGCGAACGCGACTGGCGCGGTCGCCGATGACGTCGGGTCAATCTGAGGCGCCGACGGATTAAACGGCGTCGACCAGGTCGCCCCGCCGTTGCTCGACGTCGATGCCTGAACCACCACCGTGGTTCCGGGCGCCAGGTTCGGGTCCAGACGCGTCCAGACGGCCGCAAGTTGTTGCGGATTGAGCGGATTGAGCGCGATCGACGGGCTACTTTGGTTCCCGCCTGAATTCGAAATGTCGATCTGGTTCGACACCAGCGCAGCCGGAATCGTCGCCATCAACGTCCGGGTTTCGAGGCTCTCAAGAGCGAAGGTTCGCAGTCGCATCTTGCGCAAGCGACCCGACCGAGCCACGGTACGGACCTTCATCGTCTCAGCATTCGGCGAAACCGCGCGCATGATGGCCTCTCCGCAATCAAAGAGTCGTTCCATTGGGGACGACGCACTCGGGGTAGACTGTCAACGTCTAGGAGGAAAATCGGAATGCAATGATTTCATAAAGCATGAAGGTCTAGGCGAAGCGAGTCAAGTATGCCAGATGTCGAACGTGCAGTGGGGCCATTTCCCCGCGAATTAAATCACCCCGATTCCGCACAATCCGCACAACCAGTATTCTCCGACGCCTTTTTGTAACCGATAATGCTTGCGAGCAAGCAGCGATGATACCTATCAGTTGTCTCGGGTCAACAAAAAATTGTCCGCGTCGGAATTTTTTTTGACAAACGCGTCAATCATGCTTGCGCCCGAAATTCGGACCCTGACGGCCGTACTGCCGCGAGATCGGCCCGATCGACGTGTCAACGACCTCTCGCCCTCCCCTCCCCTTGCAAGGCGAACCGCCTTGGCGTCGACCGCTCTCTTGTCTTCGCGCGTCAAATTGACATCAACTCAGGTTGCGGCGAGCCGAAGCGTGACCGCCTGACCGTCGCCTTCGCCCCGGCCCTCTCCTCAGAGGCATGGGTATCGACGACACGCCCTAGGAGATAGACTTCTTACGCTGGGTCCGGGTCTCCCAACACCCCCCTCTTCGGGACGCGACCCGGCAAGCAACGTCTCGTCGCGCTGGTCTCGCGAGCCCAGGACCGCCATGGGGTCACTCGGGTGAGGCGTGGTCGGCGTCGGCCCGCGCGACCCCTCACTTCTCCCCGCAAAGCCCAGGCGAGGGCGACCGTCTTCGGATCCTTGACGAGTGCCCTCCGCCATCGCCGGTCATCTCTCCACGGACTGACGAGAATCACCCCCCTGCCCTGCCCGGACTTCTCGCGAAGCCGGGCCGGCTCCCCGACGTTCCGACGTCCCGAGCGACCTGTCCGCCGTGGTTCCTTGGTCGCGATATGCCTAGGTAACTTGGCGTCTGCATCCCCTGACCGGCTTGATTCCGTGAGACCAAGCCGCCAGTGCGCCCTGGTCCCTTGGTTCCAAGAGATCGATTTTCATCGATCCCCATTCACCTTGGGATCAAGGCGCCTTGGTTTATGGGTCACCAAGCCACCTGTTCCGCCATGGTCCCATGAAGCTTTGGCTTCCTTGCGCCTTGGAACCATGTCTTGTCGCTAGATTGATAGCTTGATAGCAATGTACGCACTTTTCAAGGTCAGTTCATTTCCTTACGTACCAATTTTCCAAGTTAATCATGACGCCAAGGGAACGAGGCGCCTCCAGACGCTTGTCACCGATGTACCTTGAGGCCAAAGTGCCAAGGACGCGAGTTTACTACAGGCCCAGTCGCCTTGTGACCGATGAGTCCTGGGTATCAACGCACCAACAACGGCTTGGCACCCAGTCACCGAGGCCTCAAGGTTGCAGGGAGGCTTGACGCCTTGGAACCCTGGGGCATGAGTGACCAAGGATCTTGGGAGGACTTGGTGTCTTGAAATCCATGCCGCACGGTCACTTGAGTCCTGGAAACATTGGCGTCCTGGTACACAGGTCGCCTGGCATCTTGGAACCAATGGTCCTTGATTCCTAGCATTATGGCTCAGTGGGTGACTTGGTAACGATGTCCCTTAAGTCCTTGCGACCTTGAACGCCAAGCGACCAAGGGACCAAGCCACGTTGACGCCTCAGTTTATTGCGACCTTGATGACATGGTTTCTGTGAATCCAGGATGCGATTTTGCAAGGAAAACCGGTTGCTTGAAATCAAATGGGCAAGGAACCTGGGACGCTTGGAATCGGGGAACATTGGAGCCAAGGTTTATCGGTTCCAGGGCAACGACTCAACAAGGAACCAAGCCTGAGCCGATAAGGTCACATGGCGAGGCATGTTAGGACGTGACGACGGCGGGCGGATTCCGGCGGGGGAGGGGGGAGCGATGCGAACAATCGCGGTATCGAACGCGAAAGGGGGGGTCGGCAAGAGCACGACCGCCATCAATCTGGCCGCGGCCCTGGTCGAGCTCGACCGCAGGGTGCTCCTGATCGACGCCGACCCGTCGGCCAACGCGACCCTCGGCTTCTTTGCCTCGGGGGTTCCCGGCGAAGGGCTTGCCGAGATGCTCCTCGACGAGGCGACGCTCGCCGACGTCGTGCAAATCACGGATCATCCCTTGCTCCATGTGCTCCCCCCCGGCGAACGCCTCAGCGCCTGCTCGGACCAGATGGGGGGAACTCAGGGGCTCGGACACGGCCGAGAGTTCCGGATCAGGCGGATCCTCAAGCCGATCACCCAGTATGACGTCGTCGTGATCGACACCAGCCCGGTGCAAACGCCGCTTAACGTGGCGATCCTGTATGCCGTCGCCGAAGTCCTGATTCCGATCGACCCGTGCGTCGCGGCGCTCGCGGGCGTACGGGCGCTCGAACAGTTAATCCGCGCGGTGAGCGGGTTCCGCATGGAGTTCACCGACGCAGGCCCGGTGGTCATCACGGGGGTCTTGATCACCCGATCCGACCGCACACTCGTCTCCAAGCAGATCGAGGCCGAGGTCCGCAACTACTTCGGAGCCCTCGTCTACGACAAGGTCGTGCCGACCTCGGTAAAGTTCCGCGAGGCCTACGCGAGGGGCATCCCCCTGGTCCAGTACGACCGCTTCAGCCCCGGAGCCGAAGCCTACCGCGCGGCGGCGCGGACGTTCCTGGCACAGGACGGCGAGCCGCTCCTCCCGATGCCCGCACCGGCGGATGACGTCAAGGTGAAAGAGTTCGAGGGGCAGGGGTCGTACTTCGACGACGTGGCGTGACCGGCGGGATGGCCAATGGCCAATGGTCGATGACCAACGACCGATTGAGTCTGGACCATCGGCCATCGGCCATCCGTCATCAGCCATCGGCCATCAGCCATCAGCCATCAGCCATCAGCCATCAGCCATCAGCCATCAGCCATCAGTCATCAGCCATCGATCATAAGCCATCCGTCATCCGTACATCCGTTATCCAGCGATCAAAAGCCCGAGACCGGGCGGAAGGGGATGAGCCATGAGCGGTGGCACGCGACGCGGGGGAATCCCCGGACCGGAAAGTCGAACGGGTCTGGTACGACCGGCGATGACCGAAGCTGAATTCGAACGCCGACAACAAGTGACGGCGGCATCCGCCGCGGCCGGGGCGCAAAACGAGCTAAACGAACTTTCCGCGGCGATCGAAACCGACGGCCCACGAGGGAGCGCGCCCCAGACCTCGATACCGACCCAACGAAGCCGAGTCGCGCGAGTCAAACCGACCGCGAAGCCGAGACGCGTGCAGCGCATGTTCGCGATCGAAGAGGAGCTCGACAAGAAGCTCTGGCTCTACGCGATCCATGTCGGCAAGGACCGCTCCGAGGTCGTGAACGACCTGTTGCGACCCCTGGTCGCGTCGATGGTCCTTTACGATTCTCGGGATCGCAGGGGGAGCCGGGCGCCGGACGTAAGCGGGGAGATCGACGGGGAAGCGGCGGCGTGAGTGAGAGGGTCGTGAGGATTGTTCGCGATGGCGAAGCTTTGGCATTCAGAAACGTAGGCTGGGTCTCGACTCGACCCCGCATTTCTGGGGGTAGTAGCGGTGCGTGGATCAATGTTGAATGGACGCTGGATCACGACCCAGCCTACCGACTCGAGGTGACACCCGAAGGCGAGTACGTCTTGAACGTGCAGGTGTCTTGTTCCGGCCCTAAATAGGGGACTTTGCCGATGTAGAAGAGCCTCAGTCCGTTGAGCGAACCTCCGTGGAACTGGGCCTCATGCACCTCACCCAACCGTTGCAACCGCTCGACCACACGGGGAACCGACTCATCCCGGAGATACCCGGCGTTGAAACCGACAGGGCGTGAGAACCAACCGGGGCTGAGCCATTTTTCAAACTTCTTCGGAGTCTCCGGAAGAATAATTCGACCGCCCCGCAGTTTGGTAACGACCAGGCACAAAAGAGTCGGATACCGTGAATTGACAACGACCCGATCACGGGCAAGATCGGCAACCAAGGCCTCCCGCTCCAAGGCCTGCCGATGTATCCTGGCAAGCCAGCCGAAGACCAATCCCAGCAACAAGACGACACCGATAAGGCCCCGCAACCCGAACCGAAGTCGCCGTCGTTTCAGTTTTGGCTCGGCGACCTGAACTGCGGTCTCGTTCATCGAAGTGTTGCTCCGGCAAGCTGTTGAATAAGACCCCCCAAAGCGGTGATTCGTCGGGCTGAAGGAAATCTTTAATCGAACGGCATCGCCGTGGTTCGTTCACACTCGATCCCACCTGGACCATGGGAACGAAGGAAATTCAGAAAAGATCGGAATGCGTGCCCGTCCTGCCAAGAATCAATTCCGCCTCGGTCGTCTGATAAAACAGCAGCCAGTCCGGCTCGACATGGCACTCACGCCATCCCTTCCAATTTCCCGTCAGGGCGTGATCCCGATGACGAACTTCCAGCGACCGACGGTTCCTCAGCACGTCTACCACTTCAATGAGGCGGGCCGTGTCTTTGCCACGCTTGCGCACCCGTTTCACTTCCTTGAGGTAACGTGTGGTGGCCATGACGACGAGAGGTTCGCGTTCAGGCTCCGTCGCCATCATTCACCCATCATCGCCTTGGTGAAGTCGTCGAAATTCGCGAAGCGAACCAGGTTCTTGCCTTCCTCCGCCTCCCTCAAGACGCGGCGACTCGTCGCATTGGGGACGCGGACTTCGAACGGCAACTCTTTCCGCGCGGCCAGGTGCTCATAGAGCAAACCGATCGCGGCGCTGGCGTCCATGCCCAGGCCCTCTAAAACCTCCTCCGCTCGCGCCTTGAGGGCGGAATCCACCCGAGCCTCAATCGCCTCGGTTTTATGCTCTATACCTGGCATTAAAGAACTCCTTGCTTTGTTCACGGTCGCTTTGATGACCCCGGTAAGGCCCCCATGATTCCCATTAAGCTGGGTACCAGTCAATCATTCTCATTCTACGCGATTGAGGTCGCTTCGTAATGGTTTTTCGTCGGGCTTGGATCGGGTAAGCCTTGCCGCTCAATCCGGAAACAACGTCTTCTGCATCCCCGCCTTTAACCGCGCTTCGAGCATGTCCAAGCACAACGATTCGAGCATCTTCTTCCAGCGCCCGACCCCCGGGTTCTGCGCCTTCACTTCGGCGAGGATCGCGTCGCGGTCGGACTCATTCAGACCTTCCCAAGAAGCTCGGAGCAAGTCCTCCCGGACCTTGTCCCGCTCGGTTTCTGCTTTCTGCTCGGCCTTGGCCTGGACCTGTTTCTTGGCTTCGGCATCGGCCTTCGTCGCCGACTTTGACGGGGCAGGGGAGGGGGCATCGGGCTTGGGGAAATCGACAGGGGCGGTGTAATCCGATTTGATCGAGGCGACGAGATACCCCGCGGGGTTCTTGCCGACGCGCTTATCTTCGTTTTTCTGGAGCCAGTCGAACACATCGATCTTGGTCTGGATCCGTCCCGCGGGATGCCCTTCGACTAGCTCGGAGGCCGCCTTGGCGGTCACACCTCGGGATTTGAGTTGATCCATCAAATCCGACTTCTCCGGCGGCGGCGCGGGGGCCTCCTCCGACTGCGCGCCTCGCCCACGGATCAGGATAATCCTCCAGGTCCCTCGCTTGACGTATGAGTATCTCTCCTCGGCCGTGAGCGGTTCGAGGAACCCGAGCTGTTCGAGTTCCTCGAGCGCCGGCTTGAGGCGGCGCTTCAGCGCCGTCGGCGCGTAAGACCGGCTCATGCCGATGTGTTCACAAGCGAGCGTTCGCAGGTCGAAGTCGAGCCGGGTCCGCCGGTAGAACCGTTTGTCGAGAAACCGGAACATCCGCTTCGTCGTCGGAAGTCGGAGGGCGAGGTAGAACTCCAGGTCAAGCTGCTTAAGGTTGCCGCTCTGGAAACTCTGGAAGATCACCTCGTTCCAGCGGAAACTCGAAAGGGGCAGGGGGGTCTTCTCGGGGCGAGCCGTGCCGGGCTTTTCGCTTTTGCCGGTCTTCGAACGCGACGAGGGCCGACGCCGTTCACGGTCGTAGAGCGTCACGTTGTCCAGGACGTGGAAGTTCTCGTCGACCCAACTCTTCGCCGCGTTATCCCACCACGCATTCTCATACATCAACAAGACGCCGACCCAGCGGTGCAGCGCCTCCTCGATCCGCTTGTAACTCTGCCCGCTCTGCGGCCAGCCCAGCAGTTCGATCAGCTCGTAGCGGGAGAACTGGACTTTCGCGTCGGTGAAGTTGCTCCGCCGTTTCGTGAGCTGGATCAGTCCGACGAGAACTTCGTCGTCGAGTGAGGTCGGCAACCCGTGCTTATGCGTACCCATGATCGTCAGTCGACGGACGATCGGGGCGCTGTCTCTTCGTTCGAGCTTGTCCTCGAAGACCAGGGTCGTCTGCCCGTCAGGGACGCGGTCGGTCAGGGCGGCGATCGGGAACTCGGCGAGGTTCAGCTCGTCCTTCCAGCCGGCGTCCTGCGACGACGGACCTTCGCCGGCCTCCTCGGCAAGCGAGGAGAGTTCCCAGTCATCCATCATCGCGTCGTCCTGCGGCGGTGCCATGAGTCGCTCACTCGTCGGCTTCGGGTTCGGTCTTCCTTGGCCTCACAAGAAAAACAACATCACCCGGTCCCCCGTGTTGTTGTCTTTCTTTCTGAACAAGAGTCTAAAACAAAGTCTAGGCGCCGCAAGAGGTTTCCCATTAATAAGTTACAAACCGTAACTATGTCCGGTTAATCGGTAGTGTATGTCCGGTTAATCGTGTCCGGAGGCCCAAAGTATGTCCGGAGTATCGTGAAAAGTATGTCCGGTACGTCTGTAATTTTTTAGACCACTATGTCCCAAACATCGTGATGAACAGAACGGAACTACGCCTCAAACATCGTTAGTGAACTCCTGTACCGATGAAATGATCGCGGGCGGACTATGTCCGGACTATCGTGGTGTACAAAAAGACGAATCACGCGGCTTCGACCGGCGGGGGTTCGGGAAAGTATGTCCGGTTAATCGCGTTCCGAGGCCCCTGATTCCGGAACTCGGTCCCGACGAACCGGTAGCGCCCGGCGGTCGCGGACCCTCGAATTTCCCGGGCAAGTATGTCCGGTTAATCGGTAGTCGGCCAGGCCGTCGTCGCTTTGGAATCCGAAGTATGTCCGGTTTATCCGTACGCGCGACGGCCCTTTGTGACGCTCGCGAAGATCCGGTGACGTCCGCCCCAAGTATGTCCCGTTGATCGGTAGTACGAGTCGGACGAAGACCGGTACTCCGCCCCAAGTATGTCCCGTTGATCGGTAGTAGGGGGCCGGCAAGTATGTCCGGAATATCGGTAGTGGACTCTTGAGCAACGGAAAATCGAGACCGAATTCCGAACTCCGTTGCCGAAAATCACCAAAGCCGGGATCCTTGCGACGGATTTCCCTCTTCAGGGCCGGTGACCGTAGTTCGTAAAAGACATCAAATGTACGGGTTGGTGCATAAGACTGGGAGGTCATGCCAGGGTTGAAGACCGGGGTTTGGCGACGATGCCCAAGGATCGGAACGGTCTCAGGGACGTGGTTTTGATTGCGGTTCTGTTGCTGACGGTGAGGGGGGTCGCGCTGCTTTCGCGTCGGATTCCTGAGTACCGCGCGGGAGCGTCTTTAGGCATGGCGAAGCAATAAGTTGAGCAAGAAAATTGAGAGGAATCGGCTGTCCTCCAGGGAGAACGGGTGCCACGGGTTGTACTCGATCTGTGCGCCGCGAGCCTCGGACATCCCGCACGGGTTCGGATTACCGAACCGCGTGGCATCCAACAAAAGTCGTGGATTTGATCAAGTTATTTTTTCGCGGTTCCTGAGGGAATTGGAACAGGCCGGAAATCACTTCTTGAAATGCCTCGGATTCGCAACCGTAGGCTGGATCCGGCCTGTCCCATAGCCGCCGCGCTGGGCTTGGCCGGATCGGGAATCGCGCGCCTGTCGTCTCGGTGTTGAAAAAGCGCAACCTCACAAAAAAATCCGCGTAACGCCGTATCGCTCGAAGCGATCTACTTGTTGTCCTGATTGCAAACGCATCATCGGTTTTCGCCGGTCCGCGCAGGGAAACTCATCAAGACCGGCGACAAACAACAGGGCTCTAACGTCAATCCGGATCCAATTTCTCAGCACCTCTATTGAATGGAGATCCCGAGATGAGAAAGACTCGACGCTTCGCTGCCGATCTTGAGTCGCTTGAGGGTAAGGCGTTGCTCTCGACGGTGCCGTTTTTGAGCCAGAACACGTTCAATCAGATGTTGCATCAGATCGATATGGCCGCCGGATCGTTCGCGAAGACCCGTGACGCGATCGCCTTTGACACCGCGCTCTCACAGATCAGTTCAAAGGTTCCGTACGGCCACAGCCAGCTCTTCCCGACCTGGCAGACCGACGAGGGGATCTATCATTCGACGGTCCCGGGTTCGGGCGTCAAGATGGTCAAGCAGCTCAAGTCCGACCTCAAGGGTTACGTTCAGTCATCGGTCGTCGGCGGCACGATGAGCGTGAGCGGCAACTGGTTGGGCCTCAACAATCCGGCTGCGACCACGGTCACCACGGTCAACGTGCCGGTGCTCTCGATGAAGACGTACACAAGCGCGTTCGCTCAGATCGACCGGGCGGCGGGCACGTTCGCCAAGACTCACAACGCGGTCGCGTTCGACGCCGCACTGTCGAACATCAGCTCTTCCTTCCCCCACGGCCACAACCGGCTCTACCCGGAATGGCAAGCCGACGAGGGGATCTACAGTGTCACGATCGCGGGCTCAGGCATGAGCATGATCAAACAGATCAAGGCCGACCTCGTGAGTTACGTCCAGACCTCGGTCGCGGACGGCTCAATGCGGATCCGTTGACGCCGCTCACGCCCGGGGCGGCATGACGGAAGTGTCGCGGCCGCCCCGGCCGACGAACCGAGACGGCAGGCCGCTGGACTCCGAGTTGGTGCATTGTAAGGACGTGCAGGGGGAAATCGCGTTTCGGAAAAATAAGGCGTAACGTTTGGACGATCGCCGCGAATCGTCTGATGTCCCGGACGTGAACTGCCTTACGACCCCGCGTTTTGGGACTGAAGCCCTTTCCTTTGCCGGCAGTCGATGCCGTTCCCCTGATACGTGCCTTGCAGACCCTAACAAAAAAGCGGAAAGATGACAAATCCGATCGACCCGAAGGCGGATGAAACCAAGCCCGAGCTCGAGCCCACGGGCGAACAGGCCGCAAATGACGTGGACGCGTCAAGCAAGTCGA
>JAYUFP010000126.1:0-2435 GCA_043738665.1 Isosphaeraceae bacterium | reverse complement strand
CTGCTTGGTCCGCAAGGCCAGGCGCTGGCCGGCTCGGTGCTCCTCACCTGCTGCGACGCAGGGCTCGAACTGATCGCCGAGCACCGCGAATCTCTCTCGCGGCGGTTCCTGCTCGACGATTCGAACCCGAGAGCACAGGTCCGGATGCTCGGCAAGCTCGAAACCTATGAAGACGCGGTCGCCGCGGGGGTGCCGACCCCGGCGTTCCGGATCGTCGGCTCGGTCGACGAGGTGGACGCGGCGCGTGAAGGCCTGCTTTTCCCAGTCATCGTCAAGCCCAGGCTCTCGCACGTCTTTGAGTCGCGGACCGGCCGAAAACTGTTCGTCGCCGACACTGTCGACGCCATGGCAGGTGCCGTCGCCGCGATCGAATCGACCGGGACCGAGAGCATCGTCATGGAAATGATTCCCGGAGGCGACGACCTGCTCTGCAGTTATTACACATATCTTGACGAGGATAGCCGTCCCCTGTTCCACTTCACCAAGAGAATCATTCGCCGCTACCCGCCGCTTCAAGGCACGGCCTGTTACCACGTGACGGACTGGATTCCCGAGGCGGCCGAACTCGGCGAGAGACTCTTCCGACACGTCGGCCTTCGGGGGCTCGCCAATGTGGAATTCAAGCGCGACCCGCGCGACGGGCGGCTCAAATTGATCGAGTGCAACGCACGCTTCACGGCATCGAATTGTCTGGTGGCACACAGCGGGATCGACCTCGCGGCGTTCGCCTACAACCGCCTGACAGGCCGCCCCCTTCCGCCGACCGCGACCTTCCGCCAGGGGGTCCGGCTCTGGGATCCGATCCGCGATTTTCAGGCCTATCGCGCGTTGAGCCGCGAAGGCCGGCTAAGTTTCGCGTGCTGGCTCAAGGGCGTTATCCACCCACAATCCTTCCCTTATTTCTCCTGGACCGATCCGCTGCCCGCCCTGGCTCGGCTGAGCAAGCCGTTGCGGGACCGGATCGGCACACCTCAGAAAACGCGTCGAGCTCGATGACCATGCCCAACGTTCTGATCATGCCGACGCCGCTGCGACATCGGCCCGGGAAGTATCGCGAGATCTTCGAGGCCGCCGGGTTCCACGTCGTCGATCCGCCGGGGTATCACCGGCTCAGCGAGTCCGACCTCGTCGAGGCCATGCCCGCGGTCGACGCCCTGCTCGCCGGGGGAGACCCGGTGACCGCGCGAATGATCGCCGCCGCGCCGAAGCTTCGCGCGATCGCCCGCGTGGGGGTCGGCTTTGAATCGGTCGACGTCGCGACGGCCACGTCACGCGAAATCGCCGTGGCGATCACACCGGGGGCGAACCACGAGAGTGTGGCCGAGCAAACGATCGCGATGCTCCTGGCCCTGACGCGGAACGTCCCGGGGAATGACCGGATGGTCCGCGAAGGGGGGTGGGACCGTCGCCCCGTCCGGCCGATGCGGGGGACCACGATGGGAATCGTCGGCCTCGGCCGGATCGGCCGGTCGGTGGCGGTCCGGGCGCGGGCGTTCGGGATGAAGCTCGTCGCGCATGACCGTAACGCACAACCTGAATTCGAGGCCGAGCAAGGGATCACCAGGCTCGGCCTGGAAGAACTCCTCGCGGCCTCCGACGCCGTCAGCCTGAATCTCCCGCTGAACCCGCGGACGGAGGGGATGTTCGACCGACGCCTCTTCGCCATGATGCGTCCCGGCGCAATCGTCTTGAACACGGCGAGGGGCGGGTTGATCAACGAGGCGGACCTCGCCAATGCTTTGCTCTCGGGCCACCTCGGGGGCGCGGGGCTCGACGTGCTCTGCTCCGAGCCGCCGGAACGCGACAACCCGCTGCTGACGCTCCGAAACGTCGTATTCAGCCCTCATATCGGCGGGGTCGACACGTCGGCTCTCGACGACATGGCCGAGCAGGCCGCGCGGAACACCATTGACCTGTATCACGGCAAGTGGCCCGAAGGGTGTGTCGTCAATGAGGAGATCCGGCCGAACTGGCGGTGGTGATTGCGGCTTGGATTGATCGATGAAGAGGCAGGGATAAATCGCGATTGTGAGGGTCGGACACCCGAATGTGACCATCTTCGTCGAGTCCGCGATTGCGGACCATTTTCGGGCGACGTCTCATGATGATCCTGTTCCGCAATCGCGGACCCTACCGGATTCGAGCTTCGCCCGGTCAATTCACGACGTTTACCCCGGTACGGACGCCATATCAACGATATCGCACGCAAACATAATATCGCATCACTCAACCCTCTTGAAAAACATCCATGATCAACGCGATCCAGGAATGCGTGAGGGCCGCGGATGCCGCGGTCGCTAAACTTTATCTCTCTTGCTTCCGCGAGCGCGACGGTTTGATCAGTTTTCTATTCCACTCGCTCTTCCGGGACGATGACGAGATCCGGAAAGATCTGGTCGACCCCCTCCAGCGGACGACCGTGCCAAAATTTCGGC
>JAYUFP010000125.1:0-2436 GCA_043738665.1 Isosphaeraceae bacterium | reverse complement strand
CGCGGGGGATTCGGCGGATATCAGGCGATCCGAATCGACGTCGAGCGCGGGGTCTTGACGGGCGGTTCCGATCCTCGGAAAGACGGCGCGGCGGCGGGCTATTGATCGAGGAAGATCTCGGGAACATCATCCGGGAGCGTCTCTTTCAAGTGGCTCAATTCACCGACGCCCGCCAGCCGCTCGAACTCAGCCTCGTCGATGACGGGGATTTTCAGCGACCTGGCTTTTTCGAGCTTGCCGCCCGCCTCCTCACCGGTCAGCACATAGCTTGTCGATTTTGAGACCGAGCCCGTGACCTTTCCCCCCTGCTGCTTGATGATCGCTTCGGCCTCGGCGCGGGAACGCTTCGGCAGGGTGCCTGTCAGCACAAACGTCTTGCCGACGAACGCGAGATCGCCGCTCGATGCCCGCGCGGGTTTGAACTCCGTAGGGTGAACTCCCACGGCATCCAACTCGTGCAGGAGGCGCTGATTGTCTTGGTCCTGGAAGAAAGAATGGACGCTGGCGGCGACGACCGGGCCGATCTCGGGGACGTTCTCGACCGCCGAAAGTTCCGCCTGCCGGATGGCTTCGATCGCGCCGAAACGTTCCGCCAGGATCTCGGCACTTCGAACTCCGACGTGACGGATCGTCAGTCCGGTCAGGAAGCGGTCGAGCGTCCGCGTCTTGCTCGCCTCGATCGCCGCGACAAGATTCGCGGCGGACTTCTTACCCATCCTTTCGAGGCCGGCGAGCGTTTCTTCATCGAGGCGGTAGAGATCAGCCAGGCTTTTCACGAGCTTCTTATCGACGAGCTGATCGATCAGTTTCGTACCTAGGCCGTCGACGTCCATGGCGTCACGATGGGCGAACCAGCTGAGCCATTCCTTGAGCTGATCGGGGCAACGATTCGCCGAGTTCACGCAATGGAAGTCGACTTCGCCCTCGGACCGGACGACCTCGGCCCCGCAGCTCGGGCAAGTGGTCGGGAACGTGAAGGGAGTTTCGGAGCCGTCGCGGGCGTCGACCTCGACGCGGACGACCTGCGGGATGATCTCGCCGGCCTTCTGGATCACCACGGAGTCGCCGATGCGGACGTCCTTGCGGAGGATCTCATCGGCGTTGTGAAGGCTCGCGCGCTTGACCGTCGTTCCTGCCAGGAGTACGGGAGTTAATTCGGCGACGGGAGTGAGTTTGCCCGTCTTACCCACGTAAACGCTGATACCCGTGATCTTCGTGATCGCCTGCTCGGCCTCGTACTTGAACGCGATCAGCCAGCGGGGGCTCTTGCTCCGGGCCCCCAGGCGATTCCGCTGGCCGAGGTCGTCCACCTTGATCACCAGCCCGTCGGTCTGGAAATCGAGAGTATTTCGGAGGTCGGCCCAGGCTTGGGCGTGTTCAATCACCTGTTCGATCGCGTCGAACGATTGGGTCTGAGGGGAAACAGGGATTCCCCAGTCTTTCATCTTACGGAGCACATCTTGATACGACTTCGAGTCGAGCCCCTTCGACTCCCCGAGTCCGTGCGAAAGGAAGCGAAGTCTCCGCCCTCCGCAGAGCTTGGGGTCCAGGAGCTTGAGCGATCCCGCCGTGGAATTCCGCGGGTTCGCGAATGGGAGTTCCTCTTGAGCCTTGCGGATTTCGTTGAGCCGGATGAGCTCGGAATTGGTCATGAAGACCTCGCCGCGGACTTCCAGCAACTTCGGCGGGGTGTCGCCAAGTTGCAACGGAATTTCGCGGACGGTCCGTAGGTTCTGCGTGATGTCGTCGCCCCGATCGCCGTCGCCTCGGGTCGCGCCCCGGACGAACCGTCCGTCCTCATATCGCAACGAGACGGCGACCCCGTCCACCTTTAACTCGACGACGTAACGGACGTGTTCACCCGGATTCAACCCTTTGCGAACCCTGACGTCCCACTCGCGGACTTCATCGTAACTGTATGTGTTGTCGATCGAGAGCATGGGGACGGAATGGGCGACCGTCTCGAATCCGACGAGCGGCTCGCCGCCGACGCGCTGGGTGGGGCTCTCGGGCGTGATCAGCTCGGGGTTGGCGGCTTCGAGGTCTTCGAGCCGCTTCATCAAGTGGTCAAAATCCCTGTCACTGATCGCCGGCGCGGCATCGACGTAATAAAGCCGATTGCGCCGGTCGATCTCGGCCCGCAACGTGGCGATCTCGCGCGCGACGTCCGTCTGGGCCATGACCGGTTCCTCGAATTGGCTGGCGGAGTTTGATGCCTCGGGAAGCAATCAGGAAACTCATCCGCGGATGAACGCAGATAAGAGAATCAAAAATATAACTAGAATATACTTTTAATTTAGTATAATTATCATAATTTTATAAAATATATTTATTTAATCTTTCTATTATTTTCTCTTTTCCTCTCATCTGTGTCAATCTGCGACATCTGCGGATGAATTCTTCCCGTCAATGAGCGGGGCGTTCCGGGAACCATCG
>JAYUFP010000124.1:0-2436 GCA_043738665.1 Isosphaeraceae bacterium | reverse complement strand
GCGATCGCTATCCGCCGCCGTCTGGGAGTACCGCCCGCGGCTGGTTTTTCTCTCGATCAGTCATCTCGCCGACGAAGATCGATTCGCCCGCGAATACCACGAATTCCACGAAAGTGTCGCGACGCTCGACGTCGCGGTCATGCTGGGAGGTCGGGCGCTGGGACAGGAACTTCGGACTCGATTGATTTATGCCGGCTTCGGGGAACGGATGGCACACCTCGCGGAATTCGCGAGGCGTCTGGCACCCCGACGATTGACGACTCCCACGGTTAGCGTCGGCGGGATCGTCGAGATCTCGACTCGGACAAACTTCTTGAACGACTGAACCCATTAGCAAGGAATCGTCATGCGGACGTCTCGCCAGAGCTTCGATATCGACGGCCTCACGAACCTCGATGGCGAAGACACGAAGGTTCTTGGATCGAAAGAGGAGCGTTCCCTGCTGAGGTCGCTCGCCGAGTGCAAAGCGAAGCTCGCCGACGCTTTGGCTCGGGTCAAGGTCGCGGAAGTTCCGGAAGGGACCGGCGACAACCAGAATCTCGCCCATTACATCGCCGCGTTTTACGCGGGCGACCACGCGGCCGAGGCGAGTCTCGGGGCGGTCTTTCGGCGTTACAGTGAACTCCGGGGCAAGCTCGCCCTGGCCAACATGAGGCTCGTCGCGCACGTCGCCAAGCGATTTCGGGACCGCGGAATCGCTTATTCCGACCTGCTCCAGGAAGGCTTCTGCGGCCTCCTCGAAGCGATCGACCGGTTCGACCTGAATCATGAGACGAAGCTGGCCACTTATGCCACCTGGTGGATCCGCCAGTCGATGCAGCGGGCGGTCGCGTCCGGGGCCTATCCGGTCCGTCTGAGCCCCAGACACCTTCGTCAGCTCGCCCAGAATCAGGACGAGCTCGATCGCGGCGAAACACCGTCCAACGTCGCCGGGAATCCGGAGGCCCCTGGCGCGGGCTCCGCGGAGATGATCCACAGGATTCATACCGCGACCCGACCGACCGTTTCTCTCGACGCGACCTTCGACGGCGAATCCGGGTTCACGCTCCTTCAGATGATGAGCGGTCCCGAAGGCGACCAGAGCGACAATGTCGATATGAACGAGACGGTCGGGAAACTGCTCGATGTGCTCCGCCCTCGTGAGCAAGAGGTCCTGGCGTTGCGGTTCGGACTCGGCGGCAAGGCGAAACTTTCCCTCAGCCAGGTGGGCAGGGTGCTGGCGGTCTCGAAGGAACGGGTCCGCCAGATTCAGGACCGGGCTCTCGAAAAGTTGCGTGCCGCGGCCGTTGAGTACCGTCTCGAAGACCTGCTCATCACGGGTGCCTGAGCGCTCAACGTCGTACCCGGAAGAGCCGAAGGGCTCAAGAACGGGGTCAAGGCGAACCGATCCCCGACCTGATGTCGGTTACTTTTTGACCGAACCGCCGAGGTCGCAGGCCGATGCCCAAGCTTCCGCCCAATATCCGCCCGGACCGATCGCGCGACCCGCTCGGACCGTTCCTTCACTATTTAATGGCGGAGTGCGGGCTCTCTCCGAACACGCTGGCGGCGTACCGGTCGGACGTGGCCAAGTTCGTCCGTTGGCGCAAGGAACACGCCCCGGGACCGATCGCAAAGCTCAATATCGGCAAGCTGACCGGGTATGTCGAACACCTCAATGGAAAAGGACTCGCCCCAAGTAGTGTCGGGCGCCACATCGCCAGCCTCTCGACGTTCTTCCGCTACATGGTCTACGAAGGCAAGCTAAACGAGAACGTCGCGAAATTGCTGGTGGCTCCGGCCGTTTGGGACAGACTTCCCACGGTGCTCAGTCCTTCCGCGGTGGACAAGCTCCTTGAGACTCCCGACGCCTCCACACCCATCGGCCGGCGAGACCGCGCGGCCCTTGAGACGCTGTACGCGTCGGGCTGCCGGGCGTCCGAAGTGGCCGGCCTCAAGCCCCGCGACATCAACCTGGAAATCGGCCAGGCACGTTGCGTGGGCAAAGGTGACAAGGAGCGTCTGGTCCCCCTGGGATCGCGCGCCTGCGAGGCCTTACGGACCTATCTCGCGGACGACCGACCCACACTCGTCGCCCGACGGCCGGCGACCGAAAGCGTGTTCGTGTCGCGAACCGGTCGGCCGCTGTCGCGAATCGGCCTTTGGAGGCTGGTGAAGACCCACGCACTCGCCGCCGGCCTGAACGCGACGATCAGCCCGCACACGCTCCGCCACAGCTTCGCGACGCACCTCCTCGCCGGAGGAGCCGACCTTCGCGCCGTACAGGAAATGCTGGGACACGCCTCGATCGCAACGACGCAGATTTACACCCGCGTCGAATTGAGTCGGTTGCGTCAGGTCCATTCGCAGTTTCATCCGCGGGGCGGTTGATCCGTTGAGGAAACCTGCCCGGGAACAATCCTTGATTGTTCGTGAATTCTTCGGGGAACGCGAGAT
>JAYUFP010000123.1:0-2437 GCA_043738665.1 Isosphaeraceae bacterium | reverse complement strand
TCTACCCTTTATGGTTCCGTGTCGCGTATCAGGCGTGTAACGACCGGGCGTGCCTCGCACCGGGCGTTTTGCGGGTGAAGGCGGATGTCGGCGTCGGGCGTTGAGGCGCCGTCGGGCGGCCTTGTGAGGCGCCGGGGATTGGTTTAAAGTCAAACTCAGGCGAGGCGTACGGGCCGGAACCAGTCCCCTTTTTTCGGCCCGAGGTCATGGCGACTGCCGAGGGAAGGATCGTGGCGTGGCACTGCTTGAAACGTCCTTGACGGGACTTCCCAAAAAGCGGGGCAAGGTCCGCGACGTTTACGATCTGGGCGGCGACCGGCTCTTGATCGTCGCCACCGATCGCATCAGCGCGTTCGACTGGATTCTGCCCGTCGGCATCCCCGACAAGGGACGGGTGCTCACGGCGCTCAGCACTTTCTGGTTCGGCCGGATCAAGGTTCCTCACCACCTCATTTCCACCGACCTCGATGACACAGGGCTCACCTTCGACCGCGCCACGCGAAGCCTTCTCGAAGGGCGTTCGATGGTCGTCCGAAAGTCGGAGGTGTTTCCGTTCGAATGCGTCGTCCGAGGCTATCTGGCCGGGAGTGGCTGGAAGGAGTACCAGGCGAGCGGAACGGTCTGTAGCGAAGAGCTTCCGGCGGGGCTCGTCGAAAGCAGCAGGCTCGACCCGCCGCTATTCACGCCCGCCTCCAAGGCGGAGTCGGGCCACGACGAGAACATCCCATTTCCGACGATGGTTGAAGCCCTCGACGATTTCAAGGGGCTCGCCGAGGAGATCCGCAAGGTCTGCCTGGAGACCTACCGGGAAGCCCACGCGTTTGCCGCCGAAAAAGGGCTGATCCTCGCCGACACGAAGTTCGAGATGGGCTGGATTCCCAACGGAGACGGCACCCGTGGCTTGGGATTCGTCGATGAGGTTCTCACGCCCGACAGCTCGCGTTACTGGCCCGCCGAAGGCTACAAAGCCGGTCACCCCCAGCCCTCGTTTGACAAGCAGTACGTCCGAGACTGGCTCGCGGAAACGAGCTGGGACAAGTCGAGCCCGCCGCCGCCCCTGCCGCCCGACGTCATCGCACGCACTCGCGATAAGTATATCGATGCATACGAGATTCTGACCGATCAGACGTTCCCATGGAAGTGACATGCTCCGTTATTTGACCGCCGGCGAATCCCACGGACCGGCCCTCACGGCGATCGTCGAAGGATTTCCCTCGGGAATCACTCTCGACTACGATTTCATCAACATCGAACTCAAAAGAAGGCAGGGGGGCTACGGCCGCGGCAAGCGCCAGACCCTTGAGACCGACCTCGTCATCGTCGATTCGGGCACGTATCACGGAGTGACCACCGGCGCGCCGATCACGTTGCGACTGATCAACAACGACGCCAAGCTCGAACGCCTCAGCGAACCCGCTTCGCCTCGGGGAGGACACATCGACCTGGCCGGGTCACTCAACTATCAAACCGGCATCCGCCAGGTTCTCGAGCGCGCCAGCGCCCGTGAGACCGCTTTGCGAGTGGCGGTGGGGGGACTCGCGCGGTTGCTCCTTCGCGAGTTGGGGATCACGGTTTTCGGCTACGTCCGCGAGCTCGGGGGCATCGACGCCCCGCCGCTCTCCTCGGACATTTCCGTAAGAGACGCGAGCCCCGTTTACACTCTCAATCCCGGGGTCGACCCCCAAATCATCGCCGCGATCAACGCCGCGAAGGCCGCGGGAGACACCCTCGGCGGAATCGTCGAGACGGTCGTGACGGGTTGCCCGATCGGCCTGGGCAGCCACGCGCAGTGGGACCGAAAGCTCGACGCCAGGATCGCCCTCGCAGTGATGAGCATCCAGGCGATCAAAGGTGTCGAGATTGGCCTCGGCGTCGAGGCCGCGCGCCGGCCCGGCTCGAAGGTGATGGACCCAATCCAGTACGACCCGAACCACGACCCGAACGACCGCACGTTCGGCTTCCGTCGCCCCACCAACAACGCGGGTGGCATCGAGGGCGGCACCTCGAATGGCGAGCCGATCGTGGTCCGCGCCTCGAAGAAACCGATCAGTACGCTGGCGGCCCGCGGACCTTCGATCAACATGGCGACCAAGTCACCCCAGCCCGCGGCCTATGAACGCTCGGATGTCTGTGCGGTTCCCGCCGCGAGCGTGATCGTCGAGAATGTCGTGGCTTTTGAAATCGCGGCGGCCGTCGTTGAAAAATATGTGGGGAGCAGTCTCTCGGCGATTCGCGTTTCGATGGATGCCGTCACCGAATTGAATCGCAAAAATCTAGCGGAATGGGACTTGGGGAAAGGAGGTTAGGAGATGGGAATTCTTAGTTTTAGAGACCTTCGGGTCTGGCAGGCGAGCATGGACCTCGTCGAACAGATTTACCTCCAAACTCAACCGTTCCCTCAGCGCGAAGTTTACGGACTGGCCAGCCAGATGCGACG
>JAYUFP010000122.1:0-2439 GCA_043738665.1 Isosphaeraceae bacterium | reverse complement strand
AACGACCCGACACAGAGCTAAAGAGCCCGGATCGACTCGTTCCCACGGTCCTCCGTGGGAATGCCGTCCCCGACGCTCCGCGTCATCCGGCCTCCGCGGAATACGGACGCGGAGCAACGCCAGGTCCGGGACCACCCGGGCCGTCACCCGGTTCATTCTCTTGCGACCCTCGATCGACCAGACCTCGGCTCGGAGCAGCCGGAGGCTCATCTGGACGAGTCGATGGTTCAAGTGGACGAGAACGACGTCCTCCCGACCTTTCGAGAGGGCGTGGTCGAAGACGAACGGTCGGGCCTCGCCCGTGAACGGGTGGGCGAACCCCTCCGCGCACTGCTCCCAACTTCCGGAGAGCACGGGTAGACGGAACACGGGGCACGCTTGGCGTTTCGGGTCGGGCCACAGGCCGGAAACCTTTGCCGGTTCCGGCAGCGGTTGGCCGGCGAGTTCAAGGGCGACCTCGACGACTTTCCGGACGTTTTCCGGGTCGAGCCGGAGTTCCCGCTTGGTCTCGTGGAGCTTGTCGAGCAGGCCTTCCGCGGTCTCGACGAGCCCTCGTTCCCGGTCGTTGTAGCCCTTGCCGACGAAGTGGTAGATCCGCACCAGCGTCGATTTCTGTCCGTGACGATCGATGCGGCCGTTGCGTTGTTCGAGGCGGTTCGGGTTCCAGGGGATCTCGAAGTGGATCATCCGCGAGCAATGGTTTTGAAGGTCGATGCCTTCCGAGGCGGCGTCGGTGGCCAGCAGGATCCGGACGGGGCTTTGCCGGGGATCGGTCTGGAATGCCGCCTTGATCCGTTCCCGGTCCTTCGAGTCCATCCCGCCGTACATCGTCATGAGCCGGTCATTGCCGGTGAGCCCTTCGGCGGCGAACACGCCTTGGAGCCAGTTTTGGGTCGCCCGGTACTCGGTGAAAATGATGACCCGCTCGTCGGACCATTTTCCGGCGGGTCGGATGTGCTCGTTGAGCCACCGGGCCAGCCCCTTGGTCTTGGCGTCGAGCTGAGATGTGGCCCGTTCCGCCCAGGACTTCATTTCCTTCAGCAGGGATCGCTCTTCGGGCGAGGGTTCCCGGAAGAGCAGGCCGGCGGCGTCGAGGGCCTCGTGCGTCGCCTCGTCGGTGGCGAACCGTTCGGCGTTATCCCGGGTGTTTAACTGGCGAAGTTCGGAATACCGCTTGAGGGCGGCGTGAATGCGTTTCTCCTCCGCGGGGTAATCGACCTCAAGGGCCTCCAACGCCCGTTTGGGAAACCGGTCCTGGCCGAAGTCGTCCTTCGGCAGTTCCGACTTCAGGCGACGGACCATGATCGCTTCTTTCTTGCAGCTCTTCGCCGAGCGCATCGTCCTCGACGGAGAGCAGGGAGATGAGGAGCTGGGGTTTCTCCGAGTTCGGGTCCAGCGCCGGCGCAGGGAGCGTGCTCTTACTGATATCGTTCACCACCCAGCGGCGGGAGCGTACAACGACGAGTTGGCCTTGCTCTGGGGGGGATGAGGCGGCGGAGCTCATCAAGTTCCTTCACACGACCGCGCGTCGCCAACCGTAAACGCCACGACCCCCGCGGAAGGTAAACATCGAGGGCTAACCTTCTCGATCGCGGCCTTGAAGTCCTTCGCCATGAAGTTCTTGAGACTCGCGCGTTTCACCTTCGCCGCGGCGAATGCCCCCGGGGTCAGATTTCTGCAGGGCGGCGAGGTCTGTCAAAATGAAGTGGGTCATCGTAACGCCGACAGAGATCCCCGCCCTCGACGACCGAATCGACCTTCCGGCGGCCACGGATCAACGACCGCCCCGATCGTTCTTGGCACCCTCACCGTTGAGATGATCGATCAACTGACCGGCTTCACCCTTCGAGAGGTCGTAGGGTGTGCATCGACGACCGATGGTCCCTTCGATGAAACTCTCCAGTTTCCGACCGTAAAGCTTCTCCCGCTTGGCAAGGGTCTGAAGATATTGAACTTGCTTATTCGACGCGGGGTCGCCACCACCGGGTTTCGCACTCGGGTAACCGTTCCGAGGGGCTGTGGGGGCGTTGCCGGAATGATTGGCCTGGTGACCGTTTGAATCACTGTTCGTCCGACCCTGATTGGGTTCCGGTTGGGGATCAGCTTCCCGAGCGGCGATGGCGGAATCACTCGTATGGGCATCGACTTGTCGTTGAAGGGCTTCATCAGCGAGATCGTAAAGTGCGTTGCCGAAAAAACGATTCGTCGTGACCTCGACCAGTTTCGATCGCTGGGAATGCCGTTGCGAGAGCAGATTACCCGGAGAGGATGCAAGCGCTGGTGCCTGCCGGCGATCTTGCCCGAATCTCAGCTCGGGTTCCGGATTGATGAGGCTCTCGCGCTTTATCTGGGCCGTCAGTTCCTCGAACCCCTCGCAGGCACGCTCTTTTGGGAATCGATGCGGAGCGCCTTCCGCAAGATCAAGGCGACTCTCACCCC
>JAYUFP010000121.1:0-2441 GCA_043738665.1 Isosphaeraceae bacterium | reverse complement strand
TTTTTGGGGATCAAGGCGTCGCCGCTTCCTTGCATGTCTTCGTCCATCATCTTGCCTTTCTTTTTGGCCGGAACCGGCTTGTCGGGGCCTTGGGAAATGACAGCGACCTTGTATTTGCCGGGAAGAGCTCCGTCGTTCGACCCGAAGGAGGAAAGTCGGAAGTATCCCGAGGAATCGAGTGACCCAGTCGCGGAGCGAGTGCCGGCCTTATCAGGGATGAATTGGATTTCGCCGACGACGGGTTTACCACCGTAGGTGACAGTTCCACTCACGGCGATCGCCCCGTTGGGATCGCCGCAGCCCGTCGGGACCGATCCAATAAAGCCGCCGAGACCAATCCACAACAGGCCGTGTCCGGCGAAATATCGACTGCCGATCATACGCCTCATTCTCATCAGGTTAGGCGTGAGACCACCATCGGCTAATAGGCGTCTGACGAGACGACTTCGCCGCCGGCGCGGCTGCCAAGTGCATTGAAGACGCGTTGATCGATCGATTCCTTGAGGAAGCGGACCGACCCGTCGAGCATGGCGACGGTGCTGCCGCCTGGGTGCCAGCTACTGAAACCGCGACCCGACCAGCTATTTGCGGGGCAGCCGCCGATCGGAGTTTTGCGAAGGGTCCAGTTGATCGGATGGCTGGTCCCGTGCGTCGCGCCCGTGCTGGTGTACCAAACGAGGCTATTGCTTCGAACGACTGGCGTGGTGTGGCCGAGTGAAATTGTCTGGCTGAGTCCGTCGGTCACCGACTGGAACCGGACGGCCGCTGAAAGGCTTTGATAGTCGAACAAGCCTCGATGATTCGGTCCCGAACCGTAAGGGCCAGTCGGACTGAGGCAATCTGCGGCGGGAGTCGCCGCGCCGGCCGAGGCGTTGCAGCCGCCGCAACGGTACCGGGTGCCCGACCCAGCTGAGGAATAGGGGTCAGACGCGCTATTGCTATAGCCGTCGCCGTAGCTTCCAACATAGTGAGTCACCGCGCCTCGGAATTGAGGACCGGCGGCAGGAGCGCAAGCGTAGGGTGTGCCGTCAGGAGGTCCGCCGCCTGTCGGAGTTGACCGATCGGTGTAGAAGACCGGGGCGGGGTCACTCGGGCAGAACAACGCGGAGATCTGGACGTTGCGGATCGTGTTTGCGGCGGTAGACTCGACATAATCCGAAAAGTTGATCGAATTATAGAGCGGATTCTGTTCCAATTGCGGCAAAATCATCGGAATCCATCCCCAACCTTTATGTGGAACAAACCCGCCGGCGTAGGGGATGCTGCCGTACGTGTCGTTGTAGTTGTGGAGAGCCAGATTGATCTGCTTCAGGTTATTTGTGCATTGAATTCGCCTTGCCGCCTCACGCGCCGCCTGTACCGCAGGCAACAGGAGAGCGATCAAGACCGCAATGATCGCGATGACCACCAACAACTCGATGAGTGTGAATCCCACTCGTCGTTCTCGACGCATCGGAGATTCTCCGTCATGGAAGGAATGCGACCGGATCGAACGACCCGATATTGGTTTCTAAGAGATGGAGGTCATGGTCCACGATATCAATAACATCGCCCGCGTCAAGCGCTAACTGTGAAGAAGGCAAAGAGGCTTCAGGGAAGAGCCTGAAGCTTGGTTGGCAGCAAATTCAAAGTAGCATTGGGGGAAAAACCGGGTGGTGTCTGGCGTTGACTCGCAGTTCGGCTGATGTCGGGTATGTGGTGGAGGGCCGGGTCGGGGTCCCGTAGAAGGGTGGGCACTGCCCACCATGTTCAACCAGGAACGGTGGGCGATGCCCGCCCTACGGGCAGGAGCCCCCGTATCGCCTCGCGCGCACCCGGGCGACCCCGACGAGGACCGTTACCTCGTGTTTGAAAGGGCGGGCGGGTAGCCTGGGACAAGGCGGCCCGCTTACGCCCCGGCGTTTAAGCCGGCGACGACCCGCGCGCAGCGGTCGCAGAGCGCGGGGTGATGCGGGTCAGACCCGACCGAGGGGCGGAGGTTCCAGCAGCGCTCGCATTTGGCGTGAAGAGAGCGACGAGCGAAGATCCACAAGGCCGGCAGATCGTCGCCCGACACCGCGTCGTCGGGGAGGTCGCCGCCGACTTCGATCTCGGAGACGATCACGAGGGTGGTCAGCAACTCTCGGTTCGCACGCAGCAGGGAGAGCAGGGGGGCGTCGTCGGTCGCCAGGGAGACGGACGCCTCCTGGGCGGAGCCGATCGACTTCGAAGCGCGAAGCTTCTCAAGGACTCGCAAGATCTCGTCACGGACGGAGAGCAAGGTTCCCCACGTGACGTCGCGGTCTGGGTCGTCCCACTCCGGACAGGGCGCGGGGAACTCGGCGAGGTGGACGCTCTCGGGCTTCGAGGAGGACGCCGGCAGCAGGTCCCAAAGCTCCTCGGCCGTGTGCGGGATCAGAGGCGCGAGCAGGCGGGTCAGGGCGTCGTGCATCTGCGCCAGC
>JAYUFP010000120.1:0-7560 GCA_043738665.1 Isosphaeraceae bacterium | reverse complement strand
CCGCTCCGTTTCAATGTCCGATCACCTTGAAAGGGGTGGCGGTGCCCCTACTACAAATGCTCATGCCATATCGAAAACCGCCCGGACCACGGTGTCGCCCATGACGTGGCTGAGGCGGAATCCGAGCTTCTCGCAGACGCGCTGCATCTCCTGGTTTTCGGGGAGGATTTCGGCGGTGATGCGGTCGAGGCGCTCGTCTCGACCCACCGCGATCAGTCGCTTCAGCAACTCGGTTCCCAGGCCGTTACCCTGTTCGGTGTCGGAGATGATCATCGCGAATTCGGCCTCGTTTCGGCCGTGGAGCTTTCCGAGTCGGCCGACTCCGATGATCTTGCGTTCGCCGTTGGTCGGGTCCTTGAACTCGGCCACCAAGGCCATTTCACGGTCGTAATCAATGAAGCAGATCCGGGTCAGGCGCTCGTGGGAAACCCGCGCCGAGAGCTTCATCGCGTGGAAATAGCGCAGGGAGACGCTCCGGTCGGAGAGGGTGCCGTGGAACTTCACGAGCATCGGCTCGTCTTCGGGGCGGATCGGGCGGATGACCAGGTCTCGTCCGTTCTTGTCTTTCCAGGCCCCCACGTACTGCACGGGGTACGGTCGCACCGCGGGCTTGGGTAGGTTCTCCGCCTTGATCTCGGGACCATGCACGATGACTCGGGCGTCGAGCGCGACGAGTCCGCCAGGGCCGGGCGCGGCGAGGAGCGGGTTGATGTCGATTTCACGAATCCACGGTTGTTCAACCACGAGCCTGCTGAATCGGACGAGCAGTTGCTCGAGCGCGGGGAGGTCCACCGGGGCGCGGCCTCGGACGCCTTTGAGGGCGGTATAGATCTTGGTCTGCTCCATCATCCGGCGGGCCAGGGTCGTGTTCAGGGGGGGCAAGGCGAGGGCGCGGTCCTTGAAGACCTCGACGAGCTGACCGCCGGTTCCGAACAGCAAGACGGGGCCGAACTGGGGGTCGAGGCTGCTGCCGATGATGATCTCGTAGGCGTCGGAGTTGTGCCGCACCATCGTCTGGACGGTCACCCCCAGGAAGTGCCCCGGGCCGGCCTTCTCGTTGACCGAACTTTCGATTTTCGAGTACGCGCGACGGACGTCGGCGGCGTCGGTCAGGTTCAGTTGAACCCCGCCGACATCGGTCTTGTGCGTGATCGTCTCGGAATGGAGCTTCAACACGATCGGATACCCGAGCGCGTCGGCCGCGGCGGCGGCATCGTCGGCCGAGGTTGCCACCTTCGTCGCCACGGTGGGGATGTTGTACGAGGACAGGAGCTCCTTCGACTCGAATTCGGTCAGCACATTCCGCCCGGTCTTGCGCGCGGCGGCGAGCAATTCGGCGGCCTTGGCACGGCCCGCGGCGTGGGTGGCCTCGTCGTCGTCGGTCTCGTCGAGCGTTGGCGTCTCGTAGAGCCCCATCAGGTTGTACGTCGACCGCCACATCGAATGGAACACCCTGGCGGCGGTGTCGGGGTAGGGGAACGTTGGGATGCCTGCCTGGTTGAGAATCGCTTCGCCCGCGGCGACCACATTCCCCCCCATCCAGCTCGCCAGGACGGGCTTGCCGTCGATCTTGGCGTAGGGCCGGAGCTTGTCGGCGGTGCCGGTCGGGTCGCTCATCGCCTGGGGGGTCAGCACGACGAGCAGGCCGTCGCTGTTGGGGTCGGCGGCGGCGATTTCCAGGGCCTTTGCGTATCGGACCGGGTCCGCGTCCCCCAGGACGTCGATCGGGTTGCCGTGGCTCCAAGGGGCCGGCAAGAAGGCGTTCATCCTCTGGATCGTCTCGGGCTTCAGCTCGGCGAGCTCGCCCCCGTTGCGGATCAAGGCGTCGACCGCGAGCACGCCCGGTCCACCGGCGTTGGTGACGATCGTGAGCCGGGGCCCTTTCGGTCGGGGCTGCTTGGCGAGGACTTCCGCGAGGTAGAAGACCTCGCTGATGGAATCGACCCGCAAGACCCCGCAGCGCCGGAATGCGGCGTCGAGGACCTCGTCGCTCCCGGCGAGCGACCCCGTGTGCGACGCCGCGGCCTTCGCGGCGGCCTCGGTCCGCCCCGCCTTGATGACGATGATCGGCTTCGTGAGCGCGACCTCGCGCGCCGACGAGAGAAAAGCCCTGGCATCGCCGATCGACTCCATGTAGATCACGATGCACTTGGTGTAGGGGTCGTCACCGAGGTAGTCGATCAGGTCGCCCCAGCCGACGTCGAGCATCGAGCCGATCGACACGAACGCGCTGAAGCCGACGTGCTCGCGGAGACTCCAGTCCAAAATCGCGGTGCAAAGGGCCCCAGACTGGCTGAGGAATCCGACGCTTCCCGGCCTGGCGATTTCGCCGGCGAACGTGGCGTTGAGCCCCGTATAAGGACACATCACGCCCAGGCAGTTCGGGCCGATGATCCGCATGTTACCTTTGCGGGCTTGTTCGAGCACTCTGCGTTCGAGATCGGCCCCGGCGGCGCCGACTTCCTTGAAGCCGGCGGAGATCACGATCGCGCCCCGGGTTTTCGCTTCGACGCACTCGCCGATCACGTCGGGAACCGTGGTCGCGGGGGTGACGATCACCGCGAGGTCCACGGGCTCGGGGATCGCTCCGATGGAGGGGTACGTCTTCACTCCTAACACGTTGGGACGATTGGGGTTGACCGGGTAGACGGTGCCGCCGAAGGGGCTGGTGATCAAATTCCAGAGGATCGTCCGGCCGACGCTTCCCATCTTCTCGGTCGCGCCCACGACGGCGACCGTTTTGGGTGCGAAGATCGCGTCGAGCGGCCGACGGTTCATCGACGTCGGATCGGTGGCCGATCCCCCGGAGAAGGCCGAGGGGGACACGTTGGTATTCTGCTGGCTCACGGGATTCTCTCTTGGGTTTGAGTGGGAGAGTCCCCCTTAGGCGGCGGTCTGCTTTGTCTCGGACTCGATCCTTGTCCGCGGACGGACCCGAACGGGGTCAGCACGCGCAAGACCGCACGATGGCGACGATGTCGATCTGTACGGCTTGCGGGCGGGAACTCTCTGGAGATCATTTTTCGCCCAAGGGCATCAGCTTGACGTTCCTGAACCAGCAGGGGGAGCCGTGGTCCTGAAGGCCGATGTAGCCCTGGCGTGGGTGATTCTTATAGGCGATATCAAATTTGTGCGGGGAGCCGTCGGGACGTCGATTGGGCTCGGTCCACTGATCCAGGTCCATCCGCGAAACCGTTTTTCCGTTCACTTCCACGGTGATTTTCGCTTTGTCACAGGTGACGACCATGTGGTTCCACTCGCCGACGGGTTTCATGGCGTTTTCGGCGGGTTTCACGAGGTCGTAAAACGCGCCGGTGTCATGAAATCCGGCGGTCTTTGTGTCGTCGATGGCGATTTCGATGCCGTTGAAACCGACGTCCTTGCCGGGTCTGGGCGTGAGCGGGAACGTCCTGATAAAGACGCCGCTGTTGCATTTGGGACTGATCTTGAAGTCGAGAGAGAGGACGAAATCACCCCGGGTTCGCTCATGGACGAGCATGTAGCCGCCGGCCTTGTGCGGGTTGATGGCACCGTCTTCCACGGGAGTCTTGCCCGGAGCGCCCCGGTCCGTTTTCCAGCCGTCAAGGGTCTTGCCGTCAAACAATAAGACCCAGCCGGCGGCCTTTTCGTCGGGAGAGAGGGAATTCTGGGGTGGGGCGGCCGCACTCATGAAGAGGATTGCGGCGAAAAGTGCATAGGGCCGGTAGTCACGAACGGCGTTCAAGGGTTGGGGTCCTTCCGGAAACGGTGCCGGTCCCACCTCAAACTTGAACCTTACCCGTTCCCGACCCGAACGGGAAGGGAGAGATGCCTCAAAGGCGCCGCGGAGGCTCTATCAACGCCCTTCGCCCACGATGATTTCGTGGCGCAAGTTTCGCCCCCTTGCGAAGGGGGACAAGGGAGGGCTGGTGAAAAGTGGGTATGGCCCGGGCTTTGTGTTCATCCCGAATGCGTTGCGCCCTTTTTCCGCCATTGCGAAACCTTGGGATCGCATCAACCTAAGTGGGCATCGACTTCGGTTGAAGTGAGCGGTCGCGAAACCGTCAGACGATCGCCCTCTCCCCGGCTTTACGGGAAGAGGCAGGGGTGAGGGGCCGCGTTGCGCTCGACACTTCGGATGTGCCGACGGGTCATTCCCGGACCCCGCACCCCTTACCCTCTCCCCGGAGTACCGGGGCGAAGGCGATCGTCTCAGGATTCGTCCGAGTGTATTCCGCGACCGAAGACAATCTTCGTATGGATACCACGGCTTGCAAACGACCGGAACGGGATCGCTCGCAACAAAAACCGGCCGATCGAGGCCGACTCTTCCGCATCGTCAACCCCAACTTTTCACCAGCCCACCCTCGTACTCCCGAAGGCTCGGTTTATCCGCGTTTCTGACGACAAAGCTCCGTCCGATACGCCCGGGGCCGGTGACTTCGCCTCGTCGCGAAGACCGGCCCCGGGCGTCGCTCAAAACGCTCACCAGGCGACGGTCCCCACGACCTTGTTCTTGATCAAAATCGTGCCGGGGGCGACGACCTCGCCGGGGGCGACGGTGGACTGGGAGACGTAAGCTCTCGAGCCGATGGAGGCCCCCGCTCCGATCGACGAGCGGTCGACCACCGAGCCGCCGCCCAAGGTCACGTTGTCACCCACGGTGTAACTCGCGTCGGGGCCTCCGAGCAAAACGGCTCCGGAGTTCGCCGCGAAGTTTTTGCCGATCGTCACGCCCCCCACGGTCTTCGTGGTCGAGCCGGTCGTGACCGTCCCGCCGAGAGGTGAGTTGATCGTCACGTTCGGTCCGGTCGCCGGTGCGCCGGCGAAGTTGATCGGCTGGCCCTGGTCGGCCCGGAAGGCATTTCCTCGCCCGAGGTGACTCGCCACATTCCTCGCCCTCGCCGCGAAGCGAACGTCACCGGTGATCCGCGCGGGGAAGTTCGAGAGGTCGCCTTCCACCGACGGCTTGTGCGGACCGTGGAACTTCGGCCCCGTCTTGGAAGGCTCGAAGGTGATCCCGGTCGCCGCGGTGGTGGTCGTGGGCCCGGGCTCCTGGCTCGTGCCCCTCACGGCGGCGAGGTTGCCGTTGTTCACACCGGTGACCGTCGCGTCCACACCGGGATTGACACCCGTCGCGGAGTTCCCTTGATATAAATTCGTGTATCCGGCCGCCAGTTGCGACCCGCGCGTCAGGCTGGCGGTCAGGTCGGTCAGGACCGAAGCCGGCAGGGCCTCGACCTTTCCAAGGGCCGGGTTGCTCGCCTCGGCGTTCGTGGTGACGTTCGCGCCGGGGAGGACATAGATCCCCGCGGGCACAGTCACTCCAGGCCCGACCCTGGCGAGGGCGCCGACGACCGCGCCGGGGCGGATCGTGGCGCCGTCGATCAGGGCGTTGGGTCCGATCCCCGTCGGCTTGGCCGAAGCGCCGTAAGCGCTGATCGTGCTGGGTCCGTTCACCGTCGCGCCGAACCCGATCGAGACCGAGTCTCCCAGGAAGACGCTGGTGGTCGGCAGGCCGCGCTGGGGGGCGACCGTCGCGACGATCCTGGCGTTATCGAGCACATCCGAACCGCTGCCGATCTTGATGAAGCCTGACCGGGCGTCGAGCACCGCGAACGGGCCGACGTACGACTTCTGGCCGATCACCGAGTGATTCCCGTTAAGGATCTGGGAATACGGGTCGACGAACGTCGCGGTGGCGAGCGGCGAGCCGAACGGGGCGACCGGCGTGTTGGGCCGCACCAGATGGTAGGCCGGGGCGAGCCGGAACAGGCTCGACGGCACCGATGCCGTCATGCTGATGCCCACATGACTCAAGACCACCCGGGTCTCGAACGACTCGGCGTTGGGACGGAACGACAACAATCCGTTGCGTCCAGACTTATGACGATCCATGCGTGTCACCGGAAGGTTAGGATGCGAGACGAAACGCCTCTCCGCCGTTCCGAAGGCGGAGATTTTCCGGCGGCTTTCCGCGCGGAGGGGACGCGAACGCGCTGGGCCTAAATGTTCACCGGGAGCGCCGAATCTTCAAGATCCATCGGACGAACTCCGAACGGCCATCCATCACAACAACCGGGATTGGCGGCGGAACGTCCCGGTGTTAGCGTGGTGCCGACGGTAGCGATCAAACCGGCGGAATGACTCTCGGTTCGTTCGGCCGAGTCCCGTTCTTCATGTAGACTTATCGACCCGGAACCGCGATGACCCCCCCGCCCTCCGCCCCGAAGCCAATCCTGTTCCCTTGGGGAGATCGCGGAGAAACTCTCGCGGTTTCACCCCCGAGCGGCTGGCCTGAAGCCGAGGTCGTCTGGCCGGATCTTTCGGGCGCCGCGGTCGATTACGGTGAGGCGCTTGCGTCCGCGCTCGCGAACCCACTTGGCGCGGCTCCGCTGGAAGGTCTGGTCGGGCCGGGCGCGAAAGTCGCGATCGTGGTCGACGACCCGTCCCGCTGGACGCCCGTCGGGGAGGCCTTGCCGCAGGTGCTGGGGCGGCTCCATGCCGCGGGGGTCCGCGTCGAAGACGTCTGCATCGTCGCGGGTGTCGGCAGGCACCACGCCGTTGACCCCGCGGCGATGAGGGTGCGGGTGGGCGATGACACGGCCGCGAAATACGCGTGCTTCAGCCCGCCGGTCGACGACCGCTCCGCCTATGCGGACCTCGGCGCGACGCCTCAGCATGTGCCAATCCGAGTGTTCCGACCCGTGGTTGAGGCGGATCTACGAATCCTGATCGGTTCAGTGTTGCCGCATCTCCAGGCGGGGTTTGGCGGGGGATACAAACTGATCTTTCCCGGGGCGAGCCACCGTTCGACCCTGGGAGCTTTGCACCGACAGGGGATCGCCGCGCACGAAGCCTCGCGACTGCTGGGGAGCGACGCCAAGGAGAACCCGATGCGCGCGGCGATCCGCGACGCGGCGGCGAGGCTCGGCCCTTGCGTGTCGGTGAGTCACGTGTTGGGGCCGCCCGGGAAGGTCTTGCGGGTTCTGACGGGTCATCCCGACTTGGTGCAAGACGACCTCGCGGCCGAGGCGAGGCGACGTTTTGAGGCCCCTTCAGCCCCGCCGGCCGACCTGATCGCGGCAGGCAACCATCCCTGGCCGGGGGACCCTTTGCAAAGCTTCAAGGTCTTGCTCCAGCATCGGGCCGCTTGCCGGAAAGGGGGCGTGCTCGTCGGGTTTTTCTGGACCGATCCGGCCGAGATCGACCGATCGTTCCCGCTCCCTGCGCTGCGCGCGATCGCGGCCGGGGGCGCATTGGGAGGCTGGTTCATCCGGAGGGGGCTGTCGACGGCCGACCGCCTCGGCGAGGCGCTGGGGTTGTCGGCGGCGTTCATGATCCACTGGGCGCGCGAACTGGTCGTCGACCGCACCGTGCTGGTCTACGCACCCCCGCTGTTCGAGCGGATCGGCCCCAGACTCGGACCCGTCCGCCTCTTCGACGACCAGGCCGAGTTGTGGCGAGCGGCCGAGCGGGCACTCGGGACGTCCGATCCGCCCCGGCTCCGGATCTTTCCGCAAGGGGGGCTGACCTACGCGCCGTCGCGTCGAGACCACGCACTGATAAAGGGCCGATGAT
>JAYUFP010000119.1:0-7565 GCA_043738665.1 Isosphaeraceae bacterium | reverse complement strand
GTCGCCTTCGATCTTCAGGCCCGCAGTCTCGAAAAAGTCGAACTTGGTGCTCTTGGGACCATCGTTCCGCTCTTCTTTTGAAACCGTATAGATGTGCCAGCCGGGGTTGAGCTTGGCCGTGACCTTGAACGTCAGGATCTCACCCGGTTTCGCCTCGATCGGGGCGACCGCCGCGGTAACGACCACGTTCTTGGGCTTGAGCCGTGCGCTGCTGTCTTTCTTCGCGGGGCCGGCGGCAGTCGCCGGGGCGATCAAGGCGCAGGCGGCGATCAAGGACAGCCAGGGGGTCCCGCGGGGGAACAGACGTCGGCGGGGGAGATCGCTCGGCATGGCTACAAGTCCGTGGAACGAGGACCGCGGGCCGGTTGGACCGCACGGGGAATCCGAGACTTATCGTAATGACGCGTCGCGTGCGGGACAAGCGAATGCGAAACGCGAAGCCGGAAAAGCGTGGTCAATTCTCGGCACATACCAATCGCCCTACGTCGCCGCACACGAAAAGGTTCGAATCAACTCGGGTTGACCGCCCCCGAGATCCTGCTACGATCCGCCGGCCGGGTCAGTGCGCCTTCTTGAATCTCACAACATCGCGATGCGCCCGCCGTCTTGATCCTTGTTTCACCATCGTCCTCTTCACCCGCGCGGGACCTGAAATCGATGCGCACGGCCATCCTCTTGACGACGCTCACCGCCGTCGCCGCGTCGGCGGGGGTTTATTTCACGGTCGAAACCCGCCGTAACCGGCTGGTCTGGGACCACTTCGACGTCGTCAAGCACGGCATGTTCTACCGCTCCGGCCAGCTCAATCCCGATCAGCTCGAACAAGCCGTCAAACGCTACGGCATTCGCACGGTGGTCAGCTTTCAGTATCCCGGCATCGGGGTCGAATTCGAGCGGAAATTCACGAAGACCCTCGGCGTCGACTTCATGAACCTGCCGATGCCCGGCGACGGATTCGGCCAGGAGCATCAGTTCCGCGAGGTGCTCAAAGCCGTTGACGACCCGGAACGCCGCCCCGTTCTGATCCACTGCGCCCGGGGGACATGCCGCACCGGCTCGGCCGTGGCCCTTTACCGATTCGAGCGCGACGGCTGGACGATCGACGACGTCTCGGCCGAGATGAAACGCCAGTCCTACCGCGACGGCTGGATTCCCGGCTACATCTACAACATGGTGACGCACACCCCGTCGCGAGAGCGCGTCGAGCCGATCGTCGTCCGCGATACAAACCTACCCGCGCCTGCTCCTCCGGCCAAGGACGCGCCGGAGGTCTCGACGAACACCAAGGAGCCGGGTCATGTCCATCAACGCTGAGGTCGGGCACCGGAAAACGTGGCGCTCGTCGGTATGGCGTCCGGAAACGGACAGGACGCCCGGCTTACCCGCTGAGTTCTGGACCTTGCACCGTCGCTTCGCGGTCCTCGCGGCGCTCGCTTGCTTCTTCGTGGTGCTCCACGGCGGCAGCCTCGACTTGGGCGAAAGCGAGTCGCGGCTCGGCCTGGCGTCGCACGAATCGCTCGGCCCGTTCGGGCAGGTTTTCGGCGGCTGGGACCCGTCGGTCCGGGTCGGTCAGCTCGTCCCAAGCCTGATGTGGTCGTGGGGCGAGGGGTTCATGACGACGATGGCTTCGGTCCGCTGGCCCGCGGTGATCGCCGGCGTCGCGATTGGATTGGTTCTCGCTCGCCGCGCCGCGGGGACGCTTAATGGCAAGGCGGCGGTACTCGTGGGGTTCTGCTGGTACGGATCGCTCGGCTTGATCGACCGGTCCTCCGCGACGGGCCTCGACCTGATCACCGGCCTGTGGACGGTCGCCGCGATCGACAGGATCTTGAACCGAGGGTCGGACCTCGCCGCGGGAGTGCTCCTGTCCCTGGCCTTCCTCTGTGGGGGCTGGCCCCCCATCGCGATCGTGGCCCTGGCGACGGTCGTGATGGGACGCTCGGGCTCGGGACTGTCCTGGCGCTTGCTGGTGCCTCCGGCCATGGTCGCCGCGGCGTGGTCGGCCTGGGCCTTGAAAGTGGCCCCAGCCGAAGCTTGGGCCGCGGCGCTCACCTTGCCGCTGACGGAGAAACCGGCGTGGCTGCTGGCCCCGGGAGTGATCCTGCTGGGTTTGCCCTGGTCGCCCCTGGCCGCGATCGTTTTGAGCCGACCGATGCGGGCGAGCCTCACGCCCAGAGGACGCAGCCTGGTGATCGGCTGGCTTCAAGTCGCCGGAGCCTGTTTGCTCGCGGGAACCCTGATCCCCGGCATCGCGACCGCGGCGAGCGTCCCCGCGCTCGCGGGTCTGGCCGTCGCGTCCGCTGCGGTCTGCGAGCGGATGCTCCTGGGAATCGAATCGAACGCCGCCCGGCGCTGGTTCGCCGGCAGCGCGGTGGTTCTGGGCCTGTTCTGGGCGGTGACGGTGTGCGCGGCCGGCGGCTATCTGACGGCGGCGGTGGCGTATTATCGCGGGGTCGCCATCATTCTGATCGTTCTGGGGGTTCCCGCGGCGTGCCTCGCGGTCTTTTCGGCCTCCAGACGCGACGTTCGCGGTTCGTGGCTGGCTTTCCTGATCCTGGCCGTCTCGCTTAAACTGGCACATGCGGGTTATTACGTCCCCGAATGGAACTACCGAATCAGCCAAGGCCCCTGGGGACGCGCGGTCGGCCAGTGGGTTCCGCCGAAATGGCCGATCTACACGACGACGGCCTGGAGGGCCGACCTCGCGTTCGCCACCGAGCACCCGGTCCACAGGCTCATCAGCCCGCAACACCTCCAGTACCAGCCCGGCGAGGCCCGGTACGTCCTACTTCTCGGCGCCGAGTTTGATAACTGGCCCGAAAACGCCGCGAAGCTGAACAAGGTCGCCGAGTTCCGCGACGAGTTTGACGCCAGGCGCGTCCTCGCCAGGACCGACGGCCCGCTCCCCTGGACCCGCCCCGCCTCGGGCCGGGACGTGGAGTAATTCGAACCTTCGGATTCGGGGCTTATTGCCGGATGACACGGCTCCTACCCGACGAGCGAGCCGTTTGCCGGGAACCCGGTTCAACCTTCGGGGACAGGTCTCGACTGATCCCGGCATCGGGTCGTCGAGGACGCCTTTGCTCTGGTTTTCCGTTTTTTCAACGACACCGGTCACATGCACGCTATGCTGGCGTAAGATCCAATCAGAGCGAGTGCCCTCGCGTGCCGGGCGCGTGGAATGGTCGATCCGGACAGGCTTCATCCAATTTGAGCCGACGGTCGCAAGAATGACGACGCAACCTGTGAGATGTGACTGGAGATATCGGCATGCTGCTTAAATTAAAGAAGATCTTCGGCGGGGATCCGACCGGCACGCCGAAGCCGCGTGTCACCAAGGCCAACATTTCCCGCCGGTTCACCCTGGTCGCGGAGACCGCGCAGGGGAGCATGTCGCGGGTTTATCGCGCGGTCGATAACCAGAGCGGTCGAGCGGTCTGCCTGAAAATCCAGATCCCCGAAAAGACGAACGCCGCGGCCGCGCGAGCCGAGAAGGCCGATCGACCCGATGAAGGCGAGATCGGGATGAAGGTCGTACACCCCCATGTTGTGCGGACCCTGGAATACGGGCTCACGACCAAAGGGGAGCATTATGTCGTCATGGAATTCATCGACGGCCCGAGCCTGCAATTTGCCCGCGAGACCCGTTCCGCTCCGAGGCTTGAGGACAAGCTCGAGCTACTCGCCCAGGCCGCCGAGGGGCTCGCGGCGTTTCATCAGGCGGGGTTCATTCACCACGACGTCGGACCCAGAAACTTCCTGACGACCCGCGACGGCCACGTCAAGCTGATCGACTTCGGCCTCGCGATCCCCAACACCCCGGCCTTCTGCAAGCCGGGCAACCGCACGGGGACGCTCAACTACATGGCCCCCGAACTGCTCAAGCGCGAGACGATCGACTCGCGGATCGACATCTTTTCGTTCGGAGTCATGGCTTTCGAGCTGCTCACCGACCGTTTGCCGTATGACTCGACGAACTCGATGGCGACGATGCTCGCACGGATCAACGCCGAGCCGCTCGACCCCGTCCGTGCGAACCCTTCCCTTCCCAAGGAAGTCCACGAGCTTCTGCGCAAGCTCACGGCAAGGCGTCGCGACAACCGCTGGCCGAAGATGGAGACGCTTCCCGAGGCGCTCCGGCAGCTGGCGGGTCGGGCCGGCTGAGTCTTCCACGCTCAGGCGTCGTCCGGAACGGGGTCAACCTCGACGACGCCCCCCGCGGCCGACACCAACGCGATCCCCATGAACCCGCCGACGACATCCGCAAGGGCGTCGAGCGGGTCGGGGTCTCGGCTGATCACCGGCAGGCCTTGAAGGAGCTCGGTCGCGACCGCGAGCACGACCGCGCCTGCGAACACGGCGGCGGCCCGCTTCGGGGTCGGCGTGCGTCCGCGCGTCCAGAGGATGCCGTACGCGGCGAACATCGCGAAGTGGATCACCTTGTCGGTGTGCCGCGGGGCGCTTGCGGTTTTCTCCCGAACGGGCATCCAGGCTTTCGGCCAGAGGCAGAGGGCCACGATCACGACGGTAGCGATCCAGGCGAGCGACGTCCGCTGATCCACTTGCATGATGCGTTGCCTCGGGCCGCGATCGAACTCAAGAACCGGAGCTTCCGGGAACTCCAGACGGGCCTCCACGATACCCTCGCGAGCGGGTCGAGGTCTAACCCACTTGTAACGAGGCAGACCGCCGCCTTTTTGAAACCTCAAGAAAAAAGCGAAATCCGCGCGAACATCCGCGAGGGGTCGGGCGTCAGTAAGGGTGTACGCGACGACCGCCGCGAGCCATCCCGACGACTCAGACGGATTTCGAGGTCACGATGTTTACCGGACGGATGCGATGGCTGGAAAGCCGACAAGAAGGTACGCGACATGATGCCGGGCGGCCCGCGTCCGCGTGTCCCGTCCATCCGCTCCGAAACTGACGCCAGAGCTTGCGGGAAGCCTCAAACCGAGGTTCTTCAAAAAGCCCGGCGTCACGCGACGCCGGGCCTTTTTTCGCGCCCTCAGATCAACACCGCGGGTCGGTAGCTGAGACGGTATAGCAGCGGTCTGAAAAGCCGCGGACGTGGATTCGAGCGCCACCCGACCCACTCGTGGACCGATCGAAGAACGGCCCGTTCGTCTATCGGACAGGACGCCGCCCTTTCAAGGCGGTAAGGAGGGTTCGACTCCCTCACGGGCTGCTCCGCGCCTTGAACTTACGGGACGTGGGAAAACGGAAATCCGCCGGCTTTGGGAGCCGGAGTCGCCGGCTCAACTCCGGCCGTCCCGACTGTCTGATCATCTCGCGCGGGAGCCTTGATCAATGACCACCTATAAACGTCGGCTCGCCTCAGACCGCCCGAATTCGGGGTCGTGGTGTAGCGGCGGCACACCGGCCTTTTAAGCCGAGAAGTGAGGGTTCGAATCCCTCCGACCCCATCCATCGACGAATCACTACGCAAACCGGCTTGTAGCTCAGTGGAAGAGCACTCGGCCGATAACCGAGAGGCGGAGGTTCAACTCCTCCCGAGCCGACTCCGTTCGCGGCGCGCCTTGAAATGCGGGGACCAAAGCTCAAGCGGCAGAGCACCCGGCTCTTAACCGGGCGGTGAGGGTTCGAGCCCCTCTGGTCTCATCGGAAGAAACCAATGCACTGGTCGTCCAGCGGCCAGGACGCCGCGCCCGTAACGCGGTGACGTGGGTTCGAGTCCCACCCGGTGCTCTCCGATTCTTTGACAATTCGGCGACGACTGATGTGTACCCATGATGTAGCGGTAGCCTACCGCCTTGCCATGGCGGACGTGCGGGTTCGACTCCCGCTGGGTACTTGCCTTGATCCATCGGGGTGTGGGAAAGCGGGAATCCGCCTGCCTCGGGTGCGGGAGACCGCCGGTTCGATCCCGGCCGCCCCGACTCTGATATCGATCCGAAGCCCCTTACCGGGGAAGCGTGAGCTGGTTCACGCGCCTCACTGTTAATGAGGAGTCCGCAGGTTCGATTCCTGCCCCCGGTGCTCGAAATCATGAAGGAAGGACAAGCCGATTGGCGACGGCAACCGTCTCGAAAACGGTCGAGCGAAAGCCTTGGGGGTTCAACTCCCTCTCCTTCCGCCTTCGTCAAGAGACATGATCAATGATCAATGTCCGATGGCCAAATGAACCGTCATTCCCATTGGCCATCGGCCATCGGCACATTGGTCATTCAAGCACGCGTCATTGGCCGAGCGGCAAAGGCACCGGTCTTCCAAACCGGACAGGCGAGTTCGATTCTCGCATGACGCTCTCGGGAATCGGCTAACGGGTAGGCCCCCTGACTTTGAATCAGGCGATGGAGGTTCGAGCCCTCCTTCCCGATCTGTTTGAGAAAAACACCGGGGCAGTTGCGGTTGGTCGTGACGCCACGCTCTGAACGTGGAGGCCGCTGGTTCGATTCCAGCCCCCGGTATGGATTGAAGTGTTCGTGAGACGGCCCGGTAGGCAACCGGCAGACCACTCTCGCTCAGAACGAGAGATGCTGAGGGTTCGAATCCCTCCCCGGCCATCGCGTTGAGTTCGCATCGATTCCTACGTCTCCGTGGAGCAGTCTGGAGTGCTCGCCACTTTGTCACAGTGGAGGTCACGGGTTCAAATCCCGTCGGGGACGCTTTTCAATCAACCTCAACGCCCTTGGAGTGTGACGGATTCGCACGCGACCCTCCGAAGGTCGAGGACCAGGTTCGACTCCTGGCGGGGGCAATTCGGGAATCCTTGAACTCCTCGCGGGTGTGGCGGACGCACAGCGGCCTTCGAAGCCGCCGGACCGGGTTCGACTCCCGGGCGGGGGATTGCCTTGCATCAATCATCGTCCCCGGAGTGTGACGGATTCGCACACGACCCTGCGAAGGTCGGAGACCAGGTTCGACTCCTGGCGGAGACATGGCGCTTTGAACGCGTCGGCTGGGCAACGGCGCGCCTCCCCGGCTGTAAACCGGGCGTCCCCGACCGTGGCGGTTCGACTCCGCCCCGACGCATTCCTGCATGTTAACCCATCGCCGGGTGGCGGAACTGGTGGACGCGCGACTTCGAGAGGGTCGTGCCCGAAACGGGCGTGGGAGTTCGACTCTCCCCCCGGCGACTCACAGGTTCGACCCGGGTGCGCGGGTGCGCCACTGTCTTTCATAAGGACGGCCCCCCGGCTCGACTCCGGGACCCGGGATTTCATGGGTCCGCGAACGTCCCGTGGTCCAACGGCAAGGCTCCCGGTCCACACCCGGGCGACAGTGGTTCGACTCCACTCGGGACGATTCTCTTGGGCGTGTTGCGTGTTTATGCGTTCGACTTCTACGGGCTGTTGGTCTAACGGAAAGACTCCGGCTTCGCATGCCGGGGATCGGGGTTCGACTCCCCGGCGGTCCACTCGGATTTGTTCGTAAAGGAAGGGACCCGGATACGGCGTTGCCGGGCCTCGCTGCTAATGAGGTCGCCTTGTCAACGAGGCGTGAGGGTTCGAATCCCTCCCCTTCCGCTCTTCTTGGGAACAGGCCGTCAATAACTTCCCGGTCTCCGCTTTTCCACCGTAGGCTGGGTCTGGACCCAGCGTTTT
>JAYUFP010000118.1:0-2447 GCA_043738665.1 Isosphaeraceae bacterium | reverse complement strand
TCGAGGCGACATTGACGCCCCGGAGTCGGACGGGCTTGTCGTTGCCATCAACGACCTGGTTCTTGACCACGCGGAGGGGCAGGGGGGCGGCGGACGCCTTTTCGCCCGAGAAAATCGCGAAAGTGAGGGCGAGCCCGAGGAGGGTGCGCGTCATGAGTGAAACTCCGGTTCGCGGGGACGGATCCTTGTGTGTCGGCGTCCATCTTCCGCAGGCAGTCAGGGCCTTGCAAGGCCCGCGCGGCATGGGACGCAACGGGATTTGCGCGTGTCGGATCGGTGTGCCGGCCGTCTTCCGTCCGGGACACCGTCCGCGGAAGGGCGGCGCAACCGACGTTACGGTTCGCTCCGTTTCGCATTCTCGCCCGACCCGCCCCACACCGCGTACTGCCTCGCCGCTCGGAGGTGGGTCAGGTAATGCTGGGTCATGATCTCGGAGACGAACGGCAACTCGGTCTCCAGGGCCGCCAGAAATTCGCCTAATGCCAATCGCTTCCCGGCGGGTTCGACGTACGCGAGGCGGTCGAGGTCCGCCCCTCGCAAGCGTTCCAGGGCGATGGCCATGAGCCGCTGCTCGGCGGAGGGACCGCCGACGGGCTCGATCTGGGGGAGTGCGTCAAGACTTGCCGAGACTGTCACGAGCTGATAGGCGACCGATCTCGGATTCTGCTCGTCGGCGATGAGGAGGTCGAGCACGGGAGCGGCCTGGACGCCGCTCATGTAACGGCGACGGTACGTCATGGCGCTGTCGGCGACTTCCAGGAGCGCTTCCAGCAATGGGCCTTCAGGCGCGTGGACGGTTTCCAGGGTCTTTCGCAAGAGCCCCAGGGTTTGAAGGGCCCGTTCGAGGCGGCGGCCCATGTCGAGGAACCGCCAGCCCATGCCTCGAGTCATCCCCTCGGCGATCATTCCGCTGAAGGCGGCGAGGGTGATCACCTGGCGGTCGAGGAGGTCGAGGACCTTGCTCAAGGGCCTGCGCGGGTCGCCATCGGGTACTTCACCCTGCTCAATATCGAGGGTGACCAGAATGCGCCACATGTCGGTCGAGATGCGGTCGCGGACGCGACCGGCAACCCGTCGCAACGAGTCGATCGTCGCGGCGAGGCTCCCCGGGCGTTTCTCGTCGAAGAGGACCGAGAGGAGTTCGTCGACCGCCGAGTCCAGCTTCTTCGGCACGCCTTCCGGGCTCGCGCTCGGTTCCGGTTTCGTCACCTGCGTGAGGACGCGGAGCAAGATGGGTAAATCGGGGGCTTCGACGAGTCCCGTGCGTTCGGTCATTCGGACAAGGATCGCCCGCAGAAGCCGCACGACGCTCTCGGCGCGCTCGACATAGCGTCCGAGCCAGAAAAGGTCGTCGGCGGCGCGGCTGGGGAGGTCGCCGCCGCCGCGGCTCAACTCCACGGGCATCACCGTTGACGGCAAGAGCGTCACCTCGGGCACCGGCTCGGTCGAGAGAACCCACGCGTCCTTGCTGCCGCCCCCTTTTTGCATCGAGACGACGAGTGTGTCGTCCGAACCCGAGAACCGCGCAAGTCCCCCCGGCATCATCGCGTAACCGGCGGGGGCGCGGTTCGCGACAAGGTACGTGCGGAACACGGCGTGACGCGAGCGCAGGCCGTCGCCGACCAGCACGGGGCTGGTGGAGAGCCGCACGCACTCCTGGCCGACGTAGTTCGCGGGCTTCGCGCCGATGGTTTCCGCCAGGTTGCGGAGCTGGTTCGGGCTCAAGTCCGCGCCAAACGTCGATGACGACCGCGGCGCGGGGAACGTCGGCTTGATCACCATCTTCGAGAGGTTCGCCAGCACATGAGAGAGCCCGACCGCGTCGCCGCACCACCAGGTTTGCACCGACGGCTGTCGCAAGTCCTCACCGAACAGGTAGCGACAGGCCGCCGGCAAATAGGCAAGCAACGCGGGCGATTCGACAAGGCCGCTCCCCAGGGCGTTCGCCACGGTGACGTTTCCCGCGCGGACCGCCTGCACGAGCCCGGGCACTCCCAGAAACGAGTCGCCGCGAAGCTCCAGTGGGTCACAATAGTCGTCGTCGAGCCTTCTCAAGATGACGTCGACTGGCTGAAGGCCGCCGAGCAATTTGAGATACACTCGGTCGTGGCGAACGGCGAGGTCACCCCCTTCGACGAGCGTGTAACCGAGGTAACGGGCCAGGAACGCGTGCTCGAAATACGTCTCGTTGTAAGGCCCGGGGGTGAGCAGAACGACCCGAGGATTCTCGCCGGCACCGGGGGCGATGCCCCGCAAGGTCTCGCGCAAAGTCCGGAAGAACGGGGCGAGGCGGTGGACCTGGCAGTTGCGAAACGTCTCGGGGAGGACGCGGGAGAGGACGATCCGGTTCTCAAGCGCGTAACCCGCGCCCGAGGGGGCCTGTGTTCGGTCTCCCAGGACGAGGAACGTCCCCGAGGCGTCGCGCGCGAGGTCGGCGGCGTAGAGGT
>JAYUFP010000117.1:0-7580 GCA_043738665.1 Isosphaeraceae bacterium | reverse complement strand
CGAAGAATTGCTCCGGATGCCGGCCGAGAAAGACTTTGAGCTCCTCGACGGGGAGCTTGTGGAGCGAAATATGGGCTCGCTTTCGAGTTGGATCGGCGGCGAACTCTTCTTCCTTATCAGGACGTTCCTTGAAACGCATCCGCTTGGCTGGCTGTTCACGGCGGACAATGGTTTTTATTGCTTTCCCGAACGCCCTAACACGATCCGAAAGCCCGACGTTTCCTTTGTGAGACACGGACGTTTACCCGAGGAATGCCCTCCCGAGGGCTGGACGCGACTTGCCCCCGACGTCGTCGTCGAGGTCATTTCGCCCAACGACCTCGCGACCGAAGTCGACGAAAAAATTCTCGATTTCCTGAATGCCGGCGTCCCCCTGATCTGGGTCGTCAATCCCGGCTCGCGCGTGGTCCATATTCATCGTGGAGACGGCTCGGTCGCGAGGCTCGGGGAAAACGACGAGCTTTCCGGCGAGGACGTCCTTCCCGGCTTCCGCTGCAAGGTCGCGTCGCTCTTCCCGAAACGCCTGCCGACGGTTCCCGCTTTAACAACCCCGCCGACGTCCTGAATCGTCACGCGAACGAATACGAGGTTTCTGGATGTGTGGAATCGTGGGTTACACCGGCGGACAGGAGGCCGGCCCGGTGCTCGTGGCCGGTCTGCGACGCCTGGAATATCGCGGCTACGATAGCGCGGGGGTCGCAACGCTCGACAAGCATAGGCTCGTCGTCCGCAAGAAGGCCGGGCGTGTCCGCGTGCTCGAAGAGTCGCTCACGACCGAACCCGCCGCCGGAACCTGCGGCATCAGCCACACGCGCTGGGCGACCCACGGGCCCGCCAGCGACCGCAACGCCCACCCGCACCTCGGCGGCCACCGCGATGACGTCGCCGTTGTGCATAACGGCGTCATCGAGAATTACGTGTTATTGCGCAAAGAGATGGAAGCGCTCGGATACGTCTTCCGGAGCCAGACCGACACCGAAGTGATCGCGCACCTCGTGGCCCACGAACTCGAAAAGGCCGCGGACGACGATCTGTTCCATGCGGTCCAGCGCGTCCTTGGCCGGCTCGAAGGGACGTACGGGCTTGCCGTGGTGAGTTCGCGGTGCCCCGGTCAGGTCATCGGCGCGAAGCTCGGCAGCCCGCTTGTCGTCGGCCTTGGGGATGGCGAGCATTTCCTCGCCAGCGACCCCGTCGCCATCGCGCCCCACACGGCGCGAGTCGCGTATTTGCAGGACGGCGAGGTCGTGAAGCTGACGGCCAACGCCTTCGAGATCCGCCACCGAGAGACCGGCCAAATCACTCCGAGGATCGACCGGATCGACTGGAAGCCCGACACCGTCGAACTCGGCGGCCACGCGCATTACATGCTCAAGGAAATCCGCGAGCAGCCCGACACGATCATCGACACCTGCCGGGGACGACTCCGTCGCGCCGAGGGATCGGCGATGTTCGGCGGCCTGAACATGTCGGCGAGACAACTCCGCCGAATCCGCCGCGTCGTCTTCGCGGCTTGCGGCACGAGCTGGCACGCGGCCCTGGTCGGCGAATACCTCATCGAGAGGCTCGCGGGGCTTCCGGTGGAGGTCGAATACGCCAGCGAGTTCCGTTACCGCAACGCACCGCTGGACGACCGCACGCTCGTGTTCGTCCTGAGCCAGTCGGGAGAGACCGCCGACACCCTGGGGGCTCTCCGCGAAGCCAAGCGCTGCGGGCACCCGACGCTCGCGATCGTGAACACCGTGGGGAGCACGATCGCCCGTGAGGCCGACGGCGGAATCTATCTCCATGCGGGGCCGGAAGTGGGCGTCGCCAGCACCAAGGCATTCTCGGCGCAGGTCATGGTGATGACCTTGCTGGCCCTCCATTTAGGACGGTTACGTCAACTCTCGTTCGCCGACGGTCTTGGAATTGTCGATGCGATCGAATCGCTCCCCACGCTGATCGGCAAGGTGTTGGCGACTGAGGACCGGATCGCCGAGGCCGCCGAGCGGTTCGTGACCTCGAAGAGTGCCCTGTTCATGGGCCGCGACCTCCATTTCCCCGTCGCGCTCGAAGGGGCACTCAAGCTGAAAGAAATCAGCTACATCCACGCCGAAGGCTACCCGACCGCCGAGATGAAGCACGGCCCGATCGCCCTGGTCGACCCCGAGACCCCTTGCGTGTTCGTCGCGCCGCGAGGCTCACTGCACGCCAAGACGTTGAGCAACGTCGAGGAGGTCAAGGCGAGACACGGAATCATCGTGTCAGTCGGTACTGAAGGGGATGAATCTCTGGAAAGTCTTTCGGACATCTTCCTGCCGATCCCCGACGTCCCCGAGATCATCCAGCCGATCCTGGCCGTGGTGCCTCTGCAATTGCTGGCGTACCACGTCGCCTTGCTCCGGGGTTGCGACATCGACAAGCCGCGTAACCTGGCGAAGAGTGTGACGGTGGAATAGCGTCGAGGCTGAGTTCGGCTATGGCGCCGACGATCGACGTTATTTCTTGTTCCGTTCGCTGGGCATGGTCTTGATCGTGGGTGGAATGGCCATGTCGTAGATCTCCACCCGTCGGGGGGCGTTCAGTTCCACTTTGACCTTCTCGATTTCCTCGCCGACTGTCTTCGCGGCTTGCTCGGAGAAGGCGATGGCCTGTGTCATATCCGTGAGGTCGAGGTTACTCCCGATGACCTTTGTTTGGTCTTCATTGGACAAGTCGTACTCCTTGGTCAGGCGATCTTTCTGTTTTGAAAGAATCGCAATCATCGACTTGAGCCCCGCGGCTCGTTCCTCTTGGGTCTTGGCCGCCTCACTATGATCCGTTGTTTTGGCCGATGGCTTGCCCAAGAGTCCTTCGCTCTCGCCCTCAAGGCGTCGAATTTTAGCGTCAATTTCAAGCATTTCCCGCTTAATCATGGCCTGATTTTCGATCGCATACTGCTGCATGAGCGTCAATGTGGGCTTATCGTCGCTTCCCGAATTTGTTTTGAGCTTTCTGATCGCATTGCGCTTACTCTTCGAGTCTCTCTGAAACGTGGCCCAGATTTTGGTGAGTTCGTCGAGACGCTTCTGCCGAAGGGTGACGTCCCGGTTGACGACCTCGTTCAGATAAGCCTTCGCCACGGCGTTCACGATCACGGGGAGATCCTGGGGCTGATCTCCTTCCATTCCGATCTCGATGAATCCACCCCCCAGAGCTTTGACCTGGATCTGACTTGCGAGCCAGGCAACCGCATCGGGCTTGCCCTTGATCAATTCGCGCTTGACAACTTCCGAATCGGAAAGCGCATTGTTCATGACCTGCCGGCTCTTCATCATCACCATCAATTCGAGCTGGATTTCGTCGATTCCCGGCCGGTCTTCGTTCGTCGTGAAAATAATCTTGGGATGCCGGGGTGACAATCGTAACAACGTGTGCGCGTAGTAATTCGTTTTTTCCCTTTCGGAGTACGCGGCACCCAATGCGATCGCGGTCATGATCGCCGGGATGGCGAGCGCGTAAAGACCCGCCCGAAACGAACCTTTTGATTCCGAAGCCTCCGTTGACATCGCGGCATTTCCTCTCAGCGATTTATCCATGTGATAGACGGTGCGAAACGCATTCTATCTAACGCCGGACCAAGAAGCCGGAAAGACTCGGCGTTCGTTTCGATTTTCCGCGACGTGATGACAATCCGTGTTCGCAGGATCCCGCCCCGGTCAACGCCGCAAGACGCCGGCATGCCCCACGACCCGCGAGACGCCCCCGTCGCGTCCGGTCACGACCCACCGGGGTTGGCAAAGAATCGCGTGCGTCGATCATTCTGTCGATAAGAGGAAAATCGTCGTCTCAATGGACGCGACCCGGCTCTGCACGTTGTCTCTGGCAAGGACGGTCACGCGTATGAGGGCGGTGCGGACTTGCCACCGTTGGGCCGCGACGGCGCTGGCACTGGCGTGCCTTTCGCCGGGGACGGCCCGCGCGCAGGCACCGACATTGCCGACCGGCTCGATGGGAGCCCCGGGCTCGACCCGGTCAACTCTGGGGCCTCTTCCGGGTGCGGGCGGGAACCCGTTCGGACTCACGCCGGGGACCGATGCCGGGTTCCTGGGGGGCCGACCGGGGCCGTCGTTCCCGAGAGTACCGAGTTCGATCTCCACGCCGGGCGGAGTCCCCACGGCCCGCGCGGTCGGGATCGCGATGCCTTCGCGGATGTCGTTGACCTCCGTCCCGCTTTACGGCTCGCTTGAGATCCCCGACGGCGCCGAGGAAGAGGGTCCGGGGGACGGCCTCACACTCGACGTCGCCATCGAGCGGATGCTCCGCGATAACCTGGCACTACAGGCCCTGAGCTGGCAGATCCCGACCGCCAGGGCCGACGTCTTGCAGGCGAGCCTGCGTTCGAACCCGATCCTCTACGCCGACGCGCAGCTCGTCCCCTACGGACAGCACTCCGAGGCCAAGCCGGGCGGCCCGCCGCAGTACGACGTCAACATCAACCACCCGGTCGACTATTCGGGACGAAGGCGCGCGCGAACGGCGGCGGCCGAGCGTGTGGTGAGCGTGGTTGAAGCCCAGTACCAGGATGCCGCGAGAATTCAGCTCGACAATCTTTACACCGTGTTCGTGGACGTCCTCGCCGCGCGGGAGACTCTGCGGTTCGCGAAGGCCAGCGAGGCGGGGATGTTACGGCAGGTCGCGTATTATCAAACCCTGTTCGACAAGGCCAACCTGACGAGGGCGGACGTCGCAAGGGCCCGCGGTCTGCTCGAAGCGGCGAGGGTCGGCGTGATCGATGCCGAGGAAATGGTCAGACGAACGCGGCGGACCCTGGGTTTGATGCTGAATCTGCCGGCCGGTGACGCCTCGGAACTCAGGGTTCGCGGCAGGCTCGCCGACGTCGGCCCCAGTCCCCCACCGCTCGACGAACTGTCAAGGATCGCGGTCGAATCGCGCCCCGATCTGATCGCGAGACGCCTCGGGTTTACTCGTGCCGAGGCCGACGTGCGACTGGCCCGAGCGGACCGTTTCGGCGAGGCGTACGTGTTATATCAGCCTTACACGTTTCAAGACCTCGCCACCACCGGAACCAAGAGTGCGACCTCTTGGGCGTTCGGATTAACTGTCCCCGTGCCGCTCTTTAACCGAAACCAAGGGGGAGTGGCGCGCACACGCCTGAACGCGGAACAGGCGCGGGTGGAAATCGCCGCGGCGGAGCGGCGAGTCGTCGCCGAGGTCCGCGACGCCGAACGTCAGTACAATCTCAGTAAACTGGAAGCGGCGAAAATCGAGACGGAACTCCTACCCACGGCTCAACAGATGCGCGATGATGCGCGCCGATTGTTCAATCGCGGCAGCATCTCGGCAATCGAGGCCGACAACGTGCAAAAAGAATACAATCAGGTCGTCCGGCGTTATCGTGACACACTGGTTAAGCATCGCCGCAGTATGCTCTCCCTTAATACGGCAGTCGGACGGCGGTGCCTTCCCTGAGGGATTTCGACCGTGTTTCGTGCTTAAATACCGTATTGAGGCATTAACTCCTTGACTTTATACGTGGGAAGTGAAATACACTATAAATCAGAAGTACGGTATTGATTCAACGCCCAAGTGATCCGAGACCCTGCCGTTGCCGAGCGGATGATACCCATCGTCTCGCGTCGGCGATACAAGGTGTCGGTCACTCACGGGCTCGACGTCCACGACCGCGCGTCGTCACCCGGGGGGGGATGATGACGGCGGTCGTGGCGTCGAGCTTTTACGGATTTCCTTCGCCTTAAAGCTTTTGTCCATCCGTCGCGACGACGATTTCCCTCATCCGCTTTTTTTGAGCCGCCGACCGCCGTTCGTCACGCCGTCGTCCGAGCATGGTCGCGATCGAGCCATGAGGCCGTCTCGCCTGCGCAAGTCGCCACTCGGACACGGGTTGATCGTTCCACGCCTTAACACGACTCAGCCACCTCCGCGCCGATTATCGTGGGTTTTGGTACGGACCATGCCTGTGGAGAGGGCGTCGTCGTGCGAAGTCGGCTTTCCCTCCTGCCCGACCGTCTGCTCAAAAGTCATAAACATTAGAGTGGAAATGGTTTAAGCGATCCCTTCCGGTCGCCCCGGGGAATCCGACGTGTCCGCGATTCCACGCCCATACACGAAAGTCTGCACAAAAATCGGACAGGTATGCTCATGAAGCGCGCAACTCCAGTACCGTTCGTGATCCTGGTCTTGGTGGCGATCGCCGCCCTGTTCGTGAAGGTTCCGGGGGCCGGAATTCCCGCGGAGGGCGCGATCGACGCGGGAGACACCGCGTGGATGCTGACGGCCTCCGCGCTGGTGCTCTTGATGACTCCGGGGCTCTCGTTCTTTTATGGCGGCATGGTCGGATTCAAGAATGTGGTCTCGACGATGCTTCAGAGCATCATCGCTCTGGGCTTGATCAGCCTGGTCTGGGTCGTGGTGGGGTTCAGCCTGGCGTTCGGGGACGACATCGGCCATTTCATCGGCAACCCGATGACGTTCTTCATGTTCCACGGGGTCGGCGACGCAACCTCGAAACTCTCGCCGACGATCCCGCTGCTGGTCTTCGCGATGTTCCAGCTCAAATTCGCCATCATCACCCCCGCGCTCTTCACGGGGTCGTTCGCGGAGAGGGTCCGGTTTTCGTCGTACCTGCTCTTCATGGTGCTCTTCTGCCTGGTGATCTACTGCCCACTGGCCCACTGGACCTGGCATCCCGAAGGGTTCTTGAACAAGTGGGGCGTGAAGGACTTCGCCGGGGGAACGGTGGTCCACATGTCGGCGGGGTTCGCGGCCCTGGCGGGGGCGATGCTCCTGGGCCGCCGGCATAGCCACGTCGCCAAGCACAACCACACGCCGGCCAACGTCCCGTTCGTCATCCTGGGGACGGGCATGCTTTGGTTCGGATGGTTCGGGTTCAACGCAGGCTCGGCCCTGAAGGCCGACGGCTCCGCGGCGCTGGCGTTCGCCACCACCAACACGGCCTCGGCGGCGGCCATGCTGGGCTGGATGTTCTTCGACTGGATGCGAGGGCTGAAGCCCTCGGCCATGGGCGCCTGCATCGGTGCGGTGGTCGGCTTGGTCGCGATCACGCCCGCGGCCGGGTTCGTGACGGTTCAGGAGAGCATCACGATCGGCCTCGTTGCCAGCGTGATCAGCAACCTGGCCGTGCACTGGAAGACAAAATCGACCCTCGACGACACCCTCGACGTCTTCCCCTGTCACGGGGTCGGCGGCATGGTCGGCATGGTCGCCACGGGGATCTTCGCCAAGGACGTCGGCCTGACCTCGGGAAACACCACCACCTTCATGTACCACTTGCTGGCGCTGGTCATCGTCGCCGCCTATTCATTCATCGGGTCGTGGATACTTTACAAGATTACTGACCTGATCATTCCCCTCCGCGTGACGGAAGAGCAGGAGATGATCGGCCTGGACATCAGCCAGCACGGCGAGACCGCGCTGGGGACCGACATCTTCGGCGGCGGCCTCTCCGCGGCCAACGGCAAGTCGGCGATCGAGGTGGTCGTCACCACGGCGTCTTGAAATGAGACGACAGACTCTTGCCGGTCGGGGTTCAACCCCCGACCGGCCATGCCGCCTTTTGG
>JAYUFP010000116.1:0-2454 GCA_043738665.1 Isosphaeraceae bacterium | reverse complement strand
GAAAGCCGCGTTACCGCGTCGCGGGACTACTTGCCCGGCGGCTGAAACGCTTCCTCCGCGGTGAGGATCATCTGGGCCACCTCGATGAGCTTGCGGTTGCGGTCGCTGGCGAGGCGCTGGAGGCGTCGGAAGGCTTCGTTCTCGTCGAGTCCGGCTTTCTTCATCATGACGCCTTTCGCCCGTTCGATGATCTTTCGGTCTTCGAGGGCTTGACGGAGGCTGGCGGCCTCCTTGGTCAGGGCTTGGAACTGCTCGAAACGTCGCATCGCAATGCCGATGGCCGGTTCGAGGTCGGCTTGTTTGATCGGTTTGACGAGGAACGCCAGGATGTGGTCCGACTCGGCGCGTTCGATCAGTTTCGGGTCGTGGTAGGCGGAGACCAGGATCACCGGGATCGGGCCGTCGCGGTAGATTCGCACGGCGGCGTCGATCCCGTCCATGTCAGGCATCTTGATATCAGTAATCACAAGGTCGGGCTTCAGCTCGCGGCAGTTAGCGACCAGTTCGACGCCATTCTCCGCGGCGGCGACGACTTCGTGGCCGAGGAGGGGAAGGATGGTCCGGAACCAGTCCCTCATATCGGGTTCGTCGTCGGCGACGGCGATGCGCAACGCGTGATTCATGGCAGGACTCTCCTTGGTAACGTCAAGAGGATTTCCGCGCCGGGGCCGCTCGGTTCCGCCACCTCGACGCGCCCTCCGTGGGCCTCGACGATTCGCTTGACAATGGCCATTCCCAGGCCGGTTCCCTTGGTCTTGGTCGTATAGAACGAATCAAAGATCTTGAGCCGTTGTTCCGGCGACAGCCCCGGGCCGTTGTCGCGGACGGAGATGAGGAACGCGGACTCGCCGAAAAACTCGGTCGGCATGGCCGAGACGAATACCTTGACGTCGTGGGGGCGGGCCGACAACGCGTTGTCGAAGACGTTGTAAAACACCTGGCCGATCCGAAACGGGTCGATATCGCAACGGAGTGTCACGGCCTCGGTGCATTCGACCAGTTGCGCGGAGCGGCACTTGCCCCCGGCGGCCAGGTTCGACCAGACCTCGCGCCAGATGTCGACCAGGTTCACGGAGCGTCGTTCCAGTTTGATCGGGGCCGCGTAATTCCTGACGTCCTCGAAAAGTCTCTGGAGGTCGTCTTGAGCGGCCTGAATCCGTTCGATCAGGTTGGTGGCGTCGGGCCGATCGCGGACTTTGAGGTCGAGCATGTCGAGGCACGCCTGGCTCCGTTGCAGGGCGTTCCGGCTTTCGTGCGCCAGGCCCGCGACCATGTGCCCGATCGCCGCAAGTCGGCCGGCCTGGAGGGCGCGGTCTTGCGCATGCTTCAATTCGGTGATGTCGTGCTGGACGATCAGCAAGACGTCGGTCCCCTCGTACCCGCGGAGACACCGAGCGCTCTTCAAAACCCAGCGGAACGAACCGTCCTTGCACAGGACGCGACGCTCGATCCCCCGGACCCGAGTCCCGTTGAGGGCTTGGCGGTGAATCTCCGCCACCCGTTCGCAATCCTCTTTAAGAACAAAGACGTCCAGGTAGTGCTTCCCGAGCACCTCCGCCGCGCGATAGCCGGTTAATTCTTCGGCGTACGGGCTGAAATAGAGGATTGAGCCGTCGGGACGGAGCATCAGGATCATGACCTCCGCGACCTCGACGAGATCCCGAAAAACGGCGTCGCTGCGCTCCTTCGCTTGGGTCAGTCGCCGCTTTTCAACTAGGCTCGCGACCCGAAGTCTCAGCGAGTCGGCGTTGACGGGCTTGAGGATATAGTCGGAGGCTCCCAGTCGCAGGGCCTCGATCGCCCCTTCGAGGTCGGAATGGCCGGTGACGATGATCACGGCGGCCTCAGGGGCGCGCCGCTTGAGGACCGGGAGGAGGCTGTTCGCGGACCCGTCGGGGAGCTGCCGGTCCAGTATCACGGCCGTGAGGTCTCCCCAGTCCAGCCGAGCGAGAACCTCGGCGGCCGTCGATGCGTCCTCAACGGCGTAACCGTCGAGTTCGAGGATGTCTCGAAAGTTCTCCCTTGTGTCGCGATCGTCTTCGATCACGAGCAGCTTGACCCGGTCATCGGGCTCGTGGGTGACGCGAATCACGCCGGGCCGCTCCCGCCGATTCCCGTCGGCCTCGACTCCGCGGCCAGCGAACGGACCGCCCCGAGCAACTCCTTCATGTTAAACGGCTTGTAACAGACTGCGTCGGCCCCGTCTTTGAACGCCGCTTCGATCATGGACGCGGTCTCGGGGCGGTGGCCGGTGATGAGCACGGTTTTTGCCCGGGGCGCGACCTTGCGGACAGTCTCCAAGACGCCGGTGCCTGAGCCTTTCGGCAACTTCATGTCGATCAAGACGACGCGAAACGCGGCCTCCGCAAGCCGTCCGGAGGCCTCGTCTTCGTCGTGTGCCAACGCGACGCGGTATCCGTGATCTCGGAACAGATCGGCGAGGTTGGCGCAGAG
>JAYUFP010000115.1:0-2459 GCA_043738665.1 Isosphaeraceae bacterium | reverse complement strand
TCGCTCGGTCTCGATTTTGAAGAGCATGGGGATCCTGAGATCGGATGTCTTCGGACTGGGTTGAGGGAACCTTCCGCATCAATTCATCGTCGAATTCGTGGCCGCAAGCTTACCATGAGGACACCTTTTGCCGACAGGTTCAGTCTTCGCTCGCCTTTTCCACCACTTCGATGACGTATCCGTCCGGGCTCCGGAAGAAGAATCGGGCGAACGGGGTGGAGCGTTCGGCGGCGATGACCTCGGCCCCTTCCTTGCGAAGGCGGTCCTTCAGGGCCTCGAATCCGCTTCGAGGGTACGTCACGGCGAGGTGTCGGCCGTACTCCCTTTCGAACGGCGACGGGGCGAAGTCGGGGATCTCCAGAAGGTGAACTTCCTGCCCCTGCCCGATCGTCAGCCAGGCCGCGGGGGTCGCGATGTTGTTGGGACGGTCGATCGGCTTCCAGCCGAGGGTGACCTCGAAGAAGCGGGACGTCCGCCGGACGTCGCGGGTCGGCAGGGCGATATGGGCGAAGGCCATCGATTTTGAACCCCGGGCGGTCTGGGCGTCAGGAACGTCGGCCGTGCCGACTTCCGTAAGATACCGCACAGTCGGCCTGGTAACAGGAGCCGACCGCACGGCCGCCCGACGGTTTCCGGCGCAACCCCGTTCGGGTATGATGAATTCGGTTGAGCCTCGTGCTTCCCGACCGGCCAACGAACTGTACGGGACTCCCGCCATGACCGACAACACCCGCCGGACGACTCGCCGCTTCTTCTTTCGCGACTGCGGCATCGGCGTCGGTAAGATCGCTCTCGCTTCGCTCCTGGCGGGGAATGCGAAGGCCTTAGCCGACGACCCGATGACGCCCGGGCCGCCGCACTTCGCCCCCAAAGCGAAGCGAATCATTTATCTGTTCATGGCAGGCGCTCCCAGTCAGCTCGACCTGTTCGACCCCAAGCCCGTTTTGCTGAGATTCGACGGCAAGCCCGTTCCCCCTGAAGTCGTGAAAGACCAGCGCTACGCGTTCATCAGGCCCGACGCGAGCCTGATGGCCACGCGTTACGCGTTCTCCAAGCACGGGCAATGCGGGGCGCAGATCTCGGAGATCATGCCGCACCTGGCGGGAATCGCCGACGAGCTGGCGATCGTCAAATCGGTTCATACCGACCAGTTCAATCATGCCCCCGCGCAGATCTTCTTGAACACAGGGTCGCCGTTGCCCGGCAGGCCGAGCATGGGGGCGTGGGTCACGTACGGGCTCGGCAGCGAGTGCGAGGATCTCCCCGGTTTCGTCGTGCTTTCGAGCGGGTCGGGGATCAGCGGCGGCGCGGCGAATTGGTCGAACGGGTTCTTATCATCTTCATATCAAGGAGTGGTGTTCCGTTCTAAAGGGGACCCGATCCTCGACGTCACCAACCCGCCGGGTGTCGACGCGACGTTGCAACGCGAGTCTCTCGACCTGATCGGCGACCTCAACCGGAGCCACCTCGCGGACGTCGGCGACCCGGAAATCGCGACGCGGATCAGCGCCTACGAGATGGCCTACCGGATGCAGACGAGTGCGCCCGAGTTGATGAACCTGGCGGGCGAATCACGGCAGACATTGGCCTCGTACGGCGTCACGCCCGGGGTGCCGTCCTTCGCCGCGAATTGCTTGCTGGCGAGGCGTTTGATCGAGCGCGGGGTTCGGTTCGTGAACCTCTACCATGAAGGCTGGGACCACCACTCGGACGTCGCCGGGGGCCTGAAAACCCAGTGCGGACAGACCGACCGCGCGTGCGCCGCCCTTGTCAAAGACTTGAAGCGGCGTGGATTGCTTGAGGACACGTTGGTGGTGTGGGGGGGCGAGTTCGGCCGCACTCCGATGGTCGAATCGAACGCGAGCCTCGGCCGCAAGAACGGCCGCGACCATCACCCGCAGGCGTTCACGATGTGGTTCGCCGGCGGAGGCGTGAAGGCCGGGTTAACCCTCGGCGCGACCGACGACCTGGGCTTCCACGTCATCGAAGACCCTGTGCATGTTCATGACATCCAGGCCACGATCCTGCACCTCCTCGGCCTCGATCACCTCCGGCTCACCTTCAAACACCAGGGGCGAAACTTCCGCCTCACCGACGTCCACGGACGGCTCGTCACCAAGATGTTGGCTTGATCGGTTCCGGCTTATCGGCCTCGTCTTATTCCAATACCGTTGGATGAGCCGGAAGCCGTTGTGCATTGGGAATTTTGCAGCCCTGGAGGGGCGACGGTGAGTAGCCTGTCTTTTACCCACAATTCACCCCCATCACCGGATCGACCGAACTGGTCATCAAGGACTGGGCCGCAATCAATTACCAAGTGATGAGCTGTTGGTAAAAGACAGGCTACCGACCGTCGCCCTTAACCCGGATTTCTCACGAAGGGGATGGAATCGGGCTGCCTTTTGTGTCATAGGTTCATCTACCAGAACGACCTACGGCACCAGCGAAAGGCAGCCCGA
>JAYUFP010000114.1:0-2468 GCA_043738665.1 Isosphaeraceae bacterium | reverse complement strand
GGCGCTTCTGTTGCTGCTTCTGGGTCCGCTGCCCGTGACGTTCCTGGCCGCTTGCCTGAGACGATATCCCTACGGAACGAGTGCCCGGATCTCGCTTTTCATGGCCCCGGCCTTTTGCCTGCTGATCGCCGAGGGGATGGTTGCCGTTTTACGCGCGCGCGGTCGTGTGAAGCGCGGAACCGTCATCACCGCGCTGATCCTCGCGATCGTTCCGGCGTGTTTCATCATCATCGACATCCGCATGCCGTACAGCCGTCAGAATGACCTGGCGTACCGCCGGTTCGCGCGCGAACTCGCCGACCAGGCCGCGCCCGGTGATCGCTGGATCGTTTTCGACGGTGCCGAACCGCTTCCCCAAGATCCCGACCTGATGATCTCGGTCTGGATTCAGCGGGTCGCGAGGCTGCGGTTTTACCTGCTCTGCTACGGGCGGGAGATGATGAGTTTCCAGCCCGACCCCGCGGACGTCAAACCCATCACCACCGGAAAAACCTGGCTGATCCTCCACGACCACGGATATCGGCGGCTCTACCCGAAAGCTCGCCGCGCGGAATTTGAGGCGGCGATCGCCGGTCGGCTGGGAAGGTCGAAGACGTTCCGGCGAGAGTTGCCGATCGGCTCGACCGTCGATGTGTCGGTCTTCGAGGGATCGGACCCGACGGCCCCGGACACCTCGATTCCCTGAGAACCTTGACCTTATCGAGGGTTCGGAGTGAAAACGATACCTGGTACTTTTTCTTCGGGAAGGACGAGGGAGACGGTGCAACCTTGGCCCGGGTGACTCTCGACTTCGAGCCGGCCGTCGAAGATCTCGGCGATCCTCGAAGCCACCGAGAGGCCAAGTCCCAGCCCCTTCGCGTCGCGCGAACGCGCCTGAGGCGTCCGGAAGAAAGGGTTCTTGACCGAGCCGATCGAGGCGGGGTCGATTCCGATCCCGCGGTCCTCGACGGCGAGCCGGACCTCGCATCCCGTCAGGGTCGCGCGGACGCGGATCGGCGTGGAGGGCTCGCTATACTTGCACGCGTTGTCGATCAGGTTGTCGATGACCTCGGCGAGCAGGGCGGAGTGGGCGCGAATCCATAGCGGGTCGGGTCCGGCGTCGAGGTCGAGGTCTTCCGCCCTCGGCCCGGACCAGGAATTCGCCTTCTCCATGAGCCAGCCCGTCAGCTCGATCGACTCCAGTTGCGGCCGTTGCGACTCGGCGTCGGCCCTGGCGAGAAACAGCAGGGCCTCGACGATCCGTCGAAGGTGCCTGGTCCTTTCCTGGACGACTTCGAGGACACGGCGGTATTCCTCGTTCGCGCGGGGTTGGCGGAGCGCGAGGTCAACCTGGCCCTGCATGGCGGTCAGGGGAGTCCGGAGCTGGTGCGAGGCGTCTCCGGTGAACCGTCGCTGGCGATTGTGCGACTCGTGTTGCCTGCCGAGCAGCCCGTTGAAGGCACGCGCCAGCTCTTCGAGCTCGTCGCCCGTCGCGGAGACGGGCAGCCGCTCGTCGAATTCGTGGCCGGCGATGGCCTGGGCGGCGACCGCCATCTCGGTGACCGGCCGCAACGCACGCCGGCAAATCCGTCCGCCGACGAGGAGCGCAAGGGTCCATGTCGACCCCGAAAGGATCGCGAGCAGAACGGCGAGGTTGCGGAGCGTCTCGTGGACGCCTCCCATCGAGATGCCCGCGCCTAGGATCAACGCCTCGTGTCCGATCGGCTCATCCGGCGAGACAGGGGCTTTCCCGCGACCGAGGCGCTCGACTCGTCTGGTCATGATCCGCCAGGGCCGGCCGCTCCGGTCGCCGATACGCTTCGATCGGCCCGCGGGAGCGAGGCTCCAGATCGAGTCGGCGAATGGGCGCTCGTTCTCGACTGTCGCCGAGCCGTCAACGCGACGCCCGTCGCCATCGCGAACGACCCAGACGAATTGGCCGTCGACTGCCCGGAGACCGAAGGAGAGCCGGCGTTGCTCGGGTTCCCACTCGACCCCGACGTCGGTCACTTCCGCGGCGGCGACCAGCGTGTTCAAGGCCGACTCGAGCCGCTCATCGACCTGCCTCCGCAGGTATTCCGAAGCCACGGCGTGGAGGGCGACCGAGAACCCGACGAGGATCAGGCCGAGGGTGCCCAGGAAGAAAAGCGACAGCCGAGTGCTCAACCTCATGACGTCGAGCCCCCGTCCTCGCGGTCGCCGAAAAGATACCCCCGGCCTCGGAACGTCTGAATCAGCCGTCTCCCGTGCGCCTCGAGTTTGCGGCGGACTTCCATCACGTGATATTCGAGCGTGTTCGAGACCCCGTCGTATTGCTCTTCCCAGACATGCTCATAAATCCTGGTACGCGAGAGCACCTCGTCGGGGTGACGGAGGAAGAAGACGAGCAAGGCCTGCTCCTTCGTCCTCAGGTCCAGCCGCTGCCCGGCACGCTCGGCGCGGTGGGTCGCGAGGTCGACCCGGACGTCGGCGTAAACGAGGACGTTCCC
>JAYUFP010000113.1:0-7644 GCA_043738665.1 Isosphaeraceae bacterium | reverse complement strand
GCCGAAGCCGTTGGCTTCGAGGGTCCAGACCTGGTCAAACGCGCGGCGGAGGTCGACGGAGCCGAAGACCTTGTCCTGGTCGTACTTGAGGCCGTTCTGGTCATTAAGGTGGACGCTCCAGAGCTTATCGTGATAGAGAGCGTATGCCATGTCGTCCGCGGGGTCGAGGCCCGCGAGGATCGAGTGGGCGCTCTCGATCAAGATGCCCGAGCGGGCCGGGTCGATCGTCTTGTAGCAGATGCCGATCATGTGGCCGACCGTCGGCAAATAGGCCTGGTCCATGGGTTCGTTCGGCTTGGCCTCGCCGAGGATTCGGATCTCCTTGTCGTGCGCAAGGATCGCGTTCCAGGCGTCCACGAGCCGCGCGATCGCCGTCTTGGCGTCCTTCGCCTCGCGGATGTAAGTCCCTTCACGGGCAAGCCAGAGGACGTAGTTCTTGCAGCCGATTTCGCGGGCGATATCAGCGCAACGCTTGGCGCGGTCGATGGCATATTTTCGGTCGGATTCACGATTGGACGTGAACCCGCCGTCGATGGTCCGCGGGTCTTCCCAGAGCCTCGGGGCGACGATCTCCACGAAAAGTCCCTCACCGTCGAGGATCTTCTTGACCGCGGCGACGCCTTTCTTGGTCGACTCCCAGTCGAGGTCGGCGGGGACGATATCGTCGTCGTGAAACTGAACGGCGTCAAACCCGAGTTCTTTGTAAGCCTTGATCTTACGGCCGAACTCGATTTCCTTGCGGGCGGGGGGACCGAAGGGGTCGGCACCTGTGCTGATGTTCCAGGGGCCGAACGAGAACCGGTATTTCGTGGGGGTGGCGCTGGTGGCCATGAGGGCGGAACTCCAGAGAGCGAAGGCCGAATCACCGGCGGTTAGTTGTGGGAGGAGCGGGCGTGGTGGAGGGCCTCGCGAATTGCCACCGAACGCCTTGGGCGGTATTGTCATGGGGGAAGGGTGGTCGGTCAACCCGTACGATTTCGTTCCGTTCGGGAACGCCACCACAGTGGATCCCAGCCCGGGCGGAGCCGTCGATGCGACTCTGGCAGCTCTTGTTCGGCGTGGCATTCGTGGCGGCGCTCCTCGTGGTCGGCCGCGAGCCGGCCGGACTCGTGTTTCTCATCGTGTTCTCGACGGCCGTGGGCGAGGTCGGGTTCGGCCTCGCCGCGGTCATGGCGCTTTTTCAGACCGTCGGCGCGATCGGCGAAGCGAAAGGATTTTATGAGCACTTCGAGGCGCTCACGGCAACGTCGATCGTCCTGGCGCTCGGGACCGTGTCGATGTCGGCGTGCCTCTTCGCAGGTTTCTGGCTGATCGAGCGTCTTGTTTGAGAATCCGTTTTCCGAGGCAACAGAAAATCCGATGACCGCGACCTCCCTCTACGTCCCCGAAATTTATCCCCGCCACTGGCTCCCCAAGGAGGCGCCACTGACGACCTGGGAGCAGATCGAGCCCTGGTATCGGGCAGTCGTCGACCGAGAGCCGGCTTCGACGGCCGATCTTGAGAAGTGGCTCGGCGACGTCGGCGAATTGAACGCGGCGGTCGGGCAGGCGGGGGTCAAGCGTTACGTCGCGATGACTTGTCAGACCGACGACGAAAAACGAGAAGCCGCTTATCTCGAATTCGTCCGCGAGATCGAGCCGAAGCTCAAGCCGCTCCAAAACGCGATCCGCGAAAAATACCTCGATTCGCCCCACCGAGCCGGCCTCTCGAAAGAACGACATCACGTTTTCGACCGAGCCCAGGAAAACCGCCGCGCCCTCTACCGTGAGGCGAACATCCCTCGAGAAACGGAACTCGCCGAACTCGAGCAGCAGTACCAGAAGCTCATCGGCGCGATGACCGTGCAGTTCCGCGGCGAGGAGCGGACGCCTTCTCAGATGGCGACATTCCTCGAAGAAACCGATCGCTCGGTCCGGCAGGAAGCCTGGCAACTCGTCGCAAACCGCCGCCTCGCGGACCGGGAGAAGCTCGACGAACTGTTCGACAAGATGGTCGCGCTTCGCGTCGAAATCGCCAAGGAGGCCGGCTTCCCCGACTACGTTTCCTACGCCTACCGCATGCGCGAACGTTTCGACTACGGCGTGGATGACGCGACGGCGTTCCACTCCGCGATCGAAAAAGTCGTGGTTCCTCTCGCCGCCGCGATCATGGAAAATCGGCGCAAGAACCTCGGAGTCGAGACCCTCCGTCCCTGGGATCTCTCCGTCGACCCGCTCGGACGTTCGCCGCTCCGTCCCTTTGAAAACGTGGATCAGCTTGCCCAACGGTCCGAGGCGATTTTCCGATCCGTAGACCCTGAACTCGGCCGGCAGTTCCACTACCTTCGCACCGAGGGCTGGCTCGATCTGGCCAACCGCAAGGGCAAAGCCCCCGGCGGCTACCAGACGACGTTCGAGGACGACCGGCTCCCGTTCATCTTCATGAACGCCGTGGGGCTCGACGGAGATTTAAGGACGTTGCTCCACGAAGGCGGCCACGCCTTCCACGCCCTGGCCAGCCGCGGCGAGACTCTGGCGGCTTACCGGGAGAGTCCGATCGAGTTTTGCGAAGTCGCCTCGATGTCGATGGAACTTCTGGGTGCCCGTGACCTCGACGAATTTTATTCGAAGGCCGACGCCGACAGATCCTATCGTCAGCTTCTGGAGGGGATCGTCCTGATCCTCCCCTGGATCGCGACCGTCGATGCCTTTCAGCATTGGGTCTACTTCAACCCCGGCCATTCGCGTGAAGAGCGACGAACCGCCTGGAACGGCTTGCTCGATCGGTTCGGGGGCGCGGTTGATTGGTCGGGGCAGGAGGACGGCCGCGCTCATTCCTGGCACAGGCAGCTTCACATCTTCTTGTACCCGTTTTATTACATCGAGTACGGGATCGCGCAGCTCGGGGCGCTTCAGGTCTGGAAGCACTCGCTTGAACATCGAGCGGAGGCGGTCGCATCGTATCGGAGAGGCCTTTCGCTCGGCGGATCAAAGACCTTGCCGGAACTTTTCAAGGCGGCCGGGATTCGGTTTGACTTCAAGGAAGCCACCATCCGGCCGTTGACGCAAGCGATCGGTTCTGAGCTTTCCAAACTCGCTCCGTGAGCGCGCGCATCACTCCCGGCGGAGCGCCTTGAACAGGACGTCCAGGTCGATCGGCTTGATCAGAACCAGGTCGGGCTTTAACTCGTTGACGATTCGAAGCCGGGCCGAGTCGCTCGACGCCGTGATGACGGCGACGCGAACGTCCATGTTTTCGTCGCGAACCTTTTTGAGTAAAGCGGTGCCATCGCCATCGGGAAGCATCAAATCGATCACGAGCCAATCGGGGCACGATTCAAGGCGTCGGAGCGCCTGAGCCAGTGTGGAAGCGACCTCGACATTCCAGCCCGCCCGGCTCAACAAAAGTCGAAGCGCTTGTAACGTGGCGAAGTCGTCTTCGACCAGAAGGAGACGAAGCTTACCGGAAACCGTTGTCGCTCGGCCTTTTTCAGAGGCTGCGGAGAGAACATTTCGGTCGTGAGGCCTCCGCGGTGAGGGAGGGGAGAGTAAAGCTGATTCCAAGATCCGCCTCACTTTCCGAGGGTATCCAAACGGGATAACCAAATCGAAGACTCGAAAGCGAATCTCATGCCGTTCAAGTGGCGGGTTTCAGGGACTCGATGGAGGGAACGGTGGGAAGTGTCTGGCCGGGGTTGAAGAAGACGCGGCCGAGGATGATGAGGAAGTCTTGTTCTCGGATCGCCCCGGCGTCGTTGCCGATCGGGTTCAGGATCATTTGCTCTCCGCGCTGGAGGCCGATGAGCAGGCAGGACCGTTTGTCGTCGCGATGGCGCAGAAACATGCCGCTGATCTCGACAAAATCACGCCCGACGAGTTCTGGCGGGACCGGAAGCAGGTACATCTCGTTGGCGTCGCGGCCGACCGTGAGGAGTTCCTGATAGACCCTGGTGATGCCGTGGTAAAGCGACGTTCGGGCGAGCAGTCTCAGCCCGAGTTCGTCCGACGAGATCACCTCGTCCGCGCCGGCTTTCAGGAGGTGGGGGCGGAGATTGGGGTTGCGGCATTCGACGGCGATGTTGGGCGCCTCATTGCCTCGGCACGTGTTTCTTATGGCGATGCACGTCAAGATCGTCTTGCCGTCGGCGTGGTCCCCTTGGCGGTCGTCGGCCAAGACCACGACCGAATGGGCGCGCTGGACCTGGGCGCGTCGGAGGATGATCTCGTTGGTCGGGTCGCCCTTGATCACGTACACGTCCTGGAACGCGTTATCGTCCTGGGTTTCGGGGAGGTCGATCTTCTCCGTCTCGTCGTGAATGATCACCACGGGGCGCTTGTCCTGGATGATCTTGCTGTGGACTTCCCGGATCCAGGACAGGCCCCGGGGCGACCAGTTGCAGAGGACCAGGTGGTCCTCCATCTCAAAATTGGCCACGTCGCGCCTCCGTAACTGATGTTCGACCAGGACCGACGCCACGGTGCCCGTGAAGAGCCCGGCGAGACCGACGCCGGTCCCCAACAGGACCATGGCGAAGATCCGGCCCAGGGCGGTTTTCGGCGAGTCTTCGATGCCGCTGAACAGAATGACCCAGACGCTCCAGAATGAGTCGGCCCAGGTCCCGAAGGCCGGGTTCACGCGCCGTTCCGCGAAGTGAATTCCGACCGCGCCCAGCACCCACGACGCGAAGACGGCAAAGATGATTCGCGCCGCCTGATTTCGGTTCCAGTAGGCAAGCGCGGAGACGAGACCCTCTCGCTTGGCCTTGGTCGAAACCAGAGACATGATCGCGCGGGGACCGAGTCGTACTTTTCTCAGACCCATCGCGGCCCTTTTCCGAGGAGTCGTCGTTCGATGGCCGGCATCCCACGAGATCCGGAGATTAACATCGTGTCATGCCGATTCAAGGGCGGTTCCCTCCCGCGGCATGAACATTCACGGCTCGACCACCAGCGTGATCGGCGATGAACTCGTTTCGGTCCCCGCGGACTCGGCTTTGCCGACGGCGTAAAACGGTCGAGCACCCGTCGCGGCCCATGGCTCGGCGAACAACGTCACGGTTCGCGCAGACTGTTTCTCGGTGATGAGCACGCCGTTGAGCCCGATGTTCAAGACCCGGACGCCTTGCGGAAGGTTTCGCACATCGATCGGCACTCTCCCAGCAAATTCAGGGCCGCGCTCGACGTCGAGTGTCAACGTCGTTTCCTTGCCGGGTCGGATCACGACGCGGGCGGGTCTCGCCCTCACTTGCAGATTCGGCGCGGGGGTCACCACGATCCGGCCGCCCACTTTCCCGCCGGGGTCAAGAGCGTGGCGGATCTCGCTCCCCGGAGAATTACCTTCGTCGACCGACCTGGCGGACACGGTCCAGGTGGGAGCGGAGAACGTCGGGGCCTTGGCGTCGGCGGAGAGTGCGAGCAGAGCCGTCGTCATCCCGCTTTCGACACGCACAGGCGTTGACGTGATTCCTTGAGGGAGGTGATCGGCGATGACCTCGACCGGGCCGTCGAAGCCGTCGACCCGTGTGATGTTGACGGTGACAAGCGTGGTGCTTCCTCGCGGGACGTTCGGGTTTTCCGGGCTGACGCCGACCTGGAAATCGGGACGGGGCGTGCGGATCACCAGGTGGTAACCGAAGTCGTCGCCGCCCAGCGCGCGGACGTCGGCCACCCGGACGATGTATGTGCCGTCGGCGGGAGGGTCGAAGCTGAGGAGCGAATCCTTGTCGAATCCGGGTCCGGCGTCGTCATTCCGGTAATAGAGGATGACGGGAGGCGTGCCGCCGGGGGTGGGCGTCGCGCCCGGGGGATGGATCTCGACCTTGTAGATCGGCTGACCCATCGGGTGATGCTCGGGAGTGGTTCCGAGAAGGCCGATGCGCGTGCCTTTTTCGCCCCAGAACTGGCAGTCGTCGTCGGGGTTGCGTGGGAGTGCGAAGATCTTGGTGACTTCCCGACCGATCATCACGACGTCGTTGACCGCGAGGTTGTTCCAGGTCGTCAGGCGGATGCCGGTCGACGACCCGTTATGGTCGCGGAAGGCGACCTCGGTTTGCGCCACCGGGCGGAGCAAGGCGCGGGGCAGGGGGCGTCCTTTGGCGTCGAGAATCTCGATGACCGAGTCGATGTTCGTGCCGAGGCGCCTGCCGAAGACTTCGAGGATCAACCGTTCGCCTTTTTTCGCGTTCAACTTGAAGTGATCGACGTCTCCGGGTTTCTCGATTCGGCCCGAAACGCCGCCGGGGACCGCGACGGGGTTGGCCTGCGTAGGGTCCTGATTGGGCTCCTGCTCGACGCCCCGGGGTCCGGAGAAGTTTCCGGTTCGCGAGAACTCGACCGGCCCTGCCGCCTTCAGGGGGAGCCCCCGGGAGGCGGCGACGCGGTAGAAATGAGCCCCCGACCCGCCGTAATCGACGTCCGCGACGCGAAGTGTGATCACACCCTCGCATGGCGATTCCAAGGTCAGAACGGGGTCTTTCGTCCCTGCCGAAACCTCCGCGCTCGCGAGCATTTTCCCTTGCCCGTCGAGAACGCTCAAAACGCCCATGAGACTCGAACCCAGCGACTTCGCTTTCAGTTCAAAGAGGAGTGGCTGACCACGCTTGACCGCGAACCGGAAATGGTCGACATCCCCGGGCTTGTCGATCGTGCCAAGGAGGGTCGCCGGGAGCGCGATCGGCTTAAGGTCGGCGGGGTTGTCGTCGGGTTCGGTGTCGTTGACCTCGGGGAATTCCTCGACGAGGAACGTCTGATCCGGAGGCACGCCCAAAGGCCCGACGAGACCGATTCGATGCAGGCCGGGACGGGCGTCGGCGTCAATTTTCAGCTCGACGTCGAGACGGTTCGGCTCGGGCTTCGGGTCGTGAATGATCGTCGCCGCGAGGCCCGGCTCATAGAGCACCACTTCGCCCGCCCGTCCGGCCCCGGTGCCCCGAAGGGTGACGCGGACCTTGTTTCCTCGCGTCGCGCCTCGGGGTGAGGGCGGGTCGAGTGTCGGGTTTCGGATGAGTTCGGGCTTCATCGCGACCGTCACGGCTTTCGGCGAGGGCTGGAAGGTGCCGACCGCCTTGCCGGTCGTCGCGTCGAGCACGTCGAGCGAGCCGTCGTGACGTCCGACCGCGATACGTTTGCCGTCGGGACTGATCGCCAGCGCCTGGGGCCAGTCGGACTGATTGGGGATCGCGAGGCGGGCTTCGAGCTTGGCGATGTCCCAGACCTTGACGTCGCGGTCCTCGCCGGTGGAAATCAGGGTCTTGCCGTCGGGCGAAGCCGCGAGCCGAATGACGGGGCCGTCGTGAGCGAAGGCGGATTTGACGAGCGGCACATCCTTATCCGTCACGCGCCAGCCTCGGATCGAGCGGTCGACGCCACCCGCGAAGACGGTCGAGCCGTCGGGTGCGAAGACCACGGCGTAAAGCTCACCGGTCGAGTCGGAAAGCGTTTTGCCGCGGACGCCGGTGGCGACTGTCCAGAGCTTGACCGTTCGGTCGGCTCCGGCCGAGGCGAGCGTCTTGCCGTCGGGGGAGAACGCGAGGGCGTGGACGGAGTCGGTGTGATCCTTGAGCGTCTTCACGAGTTTCAGCGAGGGGAAATCCCAGAGCATGACCAGGCGGTCATAACTGCCCGTCGCCAGAATTTTCCCGTCGGGTGAGAGCTCGGCGGCAAGGA
>JAYUFP010000112.1:0-2486 GCA_043738665.1 Isosphaeraceae bacterium | reverse complement strand
AAGGGTACAAGGTGACGCTGACCGGCGAAGGGGCCGACGAGGCGCTTGCGGGCTACGTCTGGTTCAAGATGCAGAAGGTCCGCGACGCCATCTTCCGGCGCCCCGGCGGGCCGATCGGCGCGTTCCTCCGCAAACGGATGCTCAAATCGATCGGCGGCGATATCTCCCGAGCCCCCGCCCCCCTGCCGATCCACGGAGTCCGCACCGCTCAGCAGGAGCTTTACGACATCCTCTCCCAGACCCGGACGCAACTTTACTCCGACTCGCTCTGGGACCGACTCGACGGCCATTCCGCTTACGCCGATCTGGACGTCCCGACTCAGCGGATGAAAAAGTGGCATCCGCTCAATCGCTCGCTTTACGTCGGTTATAAGCTAATGCTGCCGGGACTTTTGCTGTTCGGCAAGGGGGACCGGATCGCGATGAACTCGTCGGTCGAGGCGCGTTACCCGTTCCTCGATGACGACGTCATTAACTTCTGCGCGTCGATCGCGCCGGAGTACAAGCTTCGGGGGTTGAAGGATAAGTGGTTGTTGCGGCAGGTCGCCGCGCGAACGCTCCCGCCGCGGATCGCGGGTCGGCCCAAGACGATGTTCCGGGCGAGCCTGAGCAAGACGTTCCTGGCGGATCATCGTCCGGCCTGGGTCGACCAGTTGTTGAGCCCCGAGTCGCTCCGCGCGACGGGTTTCTTCGATCCGGAGCGAGTCGCGGCGACCCGGCAAGAGACGCTCACGAAAGCCCGGATCAGCGCCCGCCGGCTCGGGCTCGACATGCATTTGACGAGCGTCGTGGCGACCCAGCTCTGGCACCACACGTTCATCGGCGGCGGGCTCTGTGACCTCCCCATGTGGACCCCGCCCGAGCCCGCATACGCGGACGGACCGAGCAGCCTGTCGGGCGTGCGCTGACGAGAACCCCCAAAGGAAACGCCTCGCGCCCGGCAAGGATTCACCCCAGGCCCGAGTGATCGACGCGGCCGACGCGGCCCCTGATCCCGCCCCTCTCGCGCGCCATGACGGTTCTCTCGGCGGCGATCCCAGGGCTGTTTCGTTTTCAATGAACCGCGATGGCCGATGCCCGATGGTCAATGACCAACGGAAAACTGGGGAATCTGGGGTAGATCGCGGTCTCATTTCTTGGTCATTGACCATCGGGCATCGGCCATGTTGAGCACTCCACGGCGAAAATGAAACCGCCCTGGGCGATCCGAGTCGATTTGACACGACTTCCCGGCGTCCTATGGTCGGACTAAACCCTTCCCCGACCCGGGCCGTTGTGCGCTCGTCCGTTTTTGCCGGAGATTCCGACCATGTCGCAGGCGAGTGACCCCGCAAACTTCCCGCGGAGCGGACCCGACCGGAGGCTTGCCGAGCTCTTCCTGGTCAGCGTCCTCGGCCTGTTCGTGGAACTGATGCTGATCCGTTGGGTGGGGACCGAGATCCGCATCTTCGCTTACCTTCAGAACACGGTGCTGGTGGTCTGTTTCATGGGACTCGGCATGGGCTGCATGACCTGCCGCAAGCCGTTCTCGTTGCGAGGTTTTCTCTGGCCCCTCACGATCCTGACGCTGCTGCTGGCGATACCCCGAAGCCGGGCCGCTCTCGGCGGGATCACCGAGATGCTCACGGTTCTCGGAGACTTCCTGATCTGGGCCAACGGGATCAGCTCGAACCCGTTGCAAACCGGGCTCGCCGTGTTCACGGGGCTCGGCCTCACCCTTGGGCTAATGATCCTGATCTGGTGTATTTTCGTGCCGCTCGGCCGGCTCATGGGACGCCTGATGAGCGACCACCCGCGGACGATCCAGGCCTACTCGGTCAACGTCGCCGGGGCTCTGGTGGGGATCTGGCTCTTCGTCGCGCTGAGCGCGCTCAGCCTACCGCCGATCGCCTGGTTCGCCCTGATCGCGGCTCTCTGTTTGCCCCTGGTGTGGACCTATGGGACGGCGCCGTCGCGGCGGCTCGACCTCGCGACTCTCGCCGGCCTGGTCGTCCTGGCGTGGTTCGCCGGGCGGGAACCGGGGGCGATCGAGGTCCACTGGTCGCCTTATCAGAAGCTGGTCTTACGCGCGGTGGATCGGTCCGCGACCGACCTGGCCGGGATCGGCGAATACGTCGTCACGGTGAACAACGCGGGCTACCAGGGGATGCTCGACCTCAGCCCGAAGCACATGGCCGACGACGAAAAACGCTACCCTCCCGCGATGCGAGGTCTGAGCCAGTACGACATCCCGTTCCTGGTCCACCCGCGCCCGGCTTCGACGTTGATCGTCGGAGCCGGCAGCGGCAACGACGTCGCCGGGGCCTTGAGAAATGGCGCTCAAAAAGTGACCGGCGTCGAGATCGACCCGGCGATCATCGACCTCGGGCGTCGCTATCACCCCGAGCGGCCTTACGACTCGCCGAAGGTGACGGTCGTCAACGACGACGCCCGGTCGTTCTTCGAGGGGTGTCAGGATCGCTACGACGTGATCCTCTTCGGCCTCC
>JAYUFP010000111.1:0-2486 GCA_043738665.1 Isosphaeraceae bacterium | reverse complement strand
AGACGGCATTCCCACGGGGGACTGTGGGAACGAGCATGATTTCTAGCCGTGGATCGGTTCGTTGTTAAAAATGCCTGTGTCGGTCGTTGTCCAGACATCTCCGGCGACGAAAACTACCGGGCAACCTCGTTCAACAGGGCTTCCGATTTCGTTAAGGAACCGTCCTCAAAATTAATCCGCCCCCGCTCGACCACCATCGGCCGTTTCCGCACCTGGAAGTGGATCGCCGCGATGTACTCTCCGAGGATCCCGAACGAAAAGAGCTGAACTCCTCCGAAGAAGAAGACGGCGACGATCAAGGTCGGGATTCCGGGTGGGGAGAGCTGTCGGAAGTAGAGGAAGTTTACGAGAAACGAGACGGTCGCGAAGAGGAAGCTGAACGCGGCGACTCCGAATCCGAAGAACATGAACAGACGCATCGGCAGGTTCGTGAACGAGATCAGGCCGTTCAATCCCTGGTCAACCAGGTGATAGAGCCGGTTCTTCGAGAACCCTCGCTTGCGGGCGCGCCAGGTGAAGGGGATTCCCACCGAGCGGAATCCGCAGTTGGCGATCAAGCCGCGGATGTACGGATAATAATCGTCGCATTGCCGCAGGGCATCGACGACCTTGCGGTCAAGGAACTGGAATTCGCCCACGTCCACTGGCAGGTCGATGCTGGCGAGCCGGCTGACCAGGCGGTAGTAGACCTTGCGGGTGTTCCGCAGAAGCACGTTCTCCTCGCGCTGGCGACGGATGCCCTGGACGACCTCGAAACCCTGCTCCCACTTCGCGACGAATTCCGGGAGCAGTTCCGGGGGGTCCTGAAGGTCGGCGGGGAGGAACGCGAGGACTCCGTCTCCCGTTGCCGCGAGGATTCCGTTGAAGAGCGAGCGGAACGGGCCGAAGTTGCGGGCGTTCAGGATCACCTTGACGCGAGGGTCTTCGGCGGCGAGCTTCCGCAACAATTCGGGCGTGGCGTCGGTCGAGCAATTGTCGCAGAAAATGTGCTCGTGGTCGTACCGGGAAAGCTCGGTCTCGAAGATTTTCCGGACCGTCTCGCGGCACTCCTCGACGTTAAGTTCCTCGTTGTAACACGGAGTGACGACGCTGATCAGCTTGCGAGGTTCCACGCTCATGTCCCCTCCATGTCGAGGGGCTGCGCGAACGGTTCCATCTGCGAGATCGGGTGGCCGAACGCGAGCTTGGGATAAGCGTTCGCAAACGTGTCAACGGCCACTTCGAGCAGAAACGGCGCGGCCGGATCGGCCCAGAGCTTGCGGACCGCGGCGTCGAGCGCCTCGGGTTCCTTCACGGCGAAGGATTCGATCCCGAAAGCCTTGCCGACGGCCGTGAAATCGGGGGCCGAGTAGCCCCAGAAGGTTGACTGATACCGTTCCTCGAAGTAGCTCTGCTGGAACTGGCGGACCATGCCGTGACAGGCGTTGTTCACCACCACCATCTTCAGCGGCAGCTTGTTGCGGACGACCGTCTGGAGTTCCTGAAGGTTAAGCTGAAATCCGCCGTCGCCCGCGATCAGGACCACGGGGCGTCCCGGAACGCTAAACGCCGCGCCGATGGCGGCGGGGAGGCCGAACCCCATCGCCCCCATCCCGCCGGACGTCAGCCAGCGCTGATCGGCGTTGAGTTCGAGCGACTGCGCCGCCCACATCTGATGCTGGCCGACGTCGGTGACAAAGGCCGAGGCACTCGCCCCGGGTCCGCGAGAGACGGCGTGCATCAACGTGTTCGGGTTGATCCCGGGGACGTCGCGGATCTCCGCCGTGTCGGGCCAGGACTTCCGCGCGGCGTTGATCTCAGCCGCCCACGCCGAGCGGTCGAGCCGGGGCCTTCCCGCGAGGGCCTCCCTGGCGTGGGTGAGGAACGGCCGGAGGTCGGAGACGAGCGTGTGACAGCCCGTCACCCGGTTGTTCAGTTCGCCGGCCTCGCGGTCGACGTGGTAAATCTCGCGCCCTTGTTTGAAGGCGTCGGTCTGCGAGCCGGTCTGGCGGACGTCGAGGCGGCTGCCGAGAACGATGAGAAGGTCGGACCGGTCGAGCGCGAGGTTCGCCCAGCGGTTCCCGTAGCTGCCGATCATGCCGACCCGGAGCGGGTGGCCGAAGGGTAAAAGGTCGACACCCATCAACGAGTACACGACGGGGATGCCGACGGTTTCGACGAACTTACGGAAGGCCTCGATGGCGAGGGCGGATCGCACGCCGCCCCCTGCCAGGATGAGCGGACGTTCCGCCTTGCCGAGACGTTCATATAATTGATCGAGGTAGCGCGGGTCGAAGCCGTCGAACGACGGGGCCGCGACCTTTGTCGGCGGCGGAGGGTCGATCTCCCCGCGCTGGACGTCCATGGGGATGTCGACGAGGACCGGCCCGGGGCGGCCTTCCATCGCGGTGCGGAAGGCGCGATCGAGGAGTTCGGGGATTTCTTCCGGGGTCCGCGCCTGGATCGCGAGTTTCGTGAGCGGCGTGGCGATCGAGATGATGTCGGTT
>JAYUFP010000110.1:0-2488 GCA_043738665.1 Isosphaeraceae bacterium | reverse complement strand
CCACCGCCGACCTGACCTGGGCCTTGATCCTGGGGGTCGCCCGACGGGTCGCGGAAGGCGACCGGGTCATGCGGGCCGAAGCGTTTCCGGGCTGGGGTTCCATGTACATGCTCGGCGGCGACGTGACCGGACGAACTCTAGGCCTGGTCGGGCCAGGGCGGATCGCCGCGGCCGTGGCGGAGCGGGCCAAAGGTTTCAAGATGCATCTGCTCTATCACGGTCGTCGACCGAGCACCGACCTCGACGCGCTCGGCGCGAAACACGTCGCAATGGACGACCTGCTCGCGGAAAGTGATTTCGTGAGCCTCCATCTGCCGCTCTCCCCGGAAACACGTCACATTATCGACGCGAAGGCACTCGGCAAGATGAAGCCCACCGCCTATTTGATCAACACGGCCAGGGGGCCGGTCGTTGACGAGGCGGCGCTGGTCGTGGCGCTTAAAACGGGAACCATCGCCGGCGCAGGACTCGACGTGTACGACGAAGAGCCAAAAATGGCCGCGGGACTGGCGTCTTGCCCAAACACCGTCCTACTCCCTCATCTCGGCAGCGCCACCCACGCCACCCGCGCCGCGATGAGCCGGATCGCCGCGGAAAACCTGGTGGCCGTTCTGGAAGGCCGACGCCCGGCCCATCTTCTGAATCCCGAGATCTGGCGGAACACTCAGTTGCATGAACCTGCTCTTGATTCCGGACTTGAGAGACGGACGTGATTGGTCGACGACAAAGTCATGAGATCCACAGCCGAAACGAAAGCGGATTCGGCACGCGGTGCGATTGAGGAATCCGGGGTATTCAGACGCGTGGAAACCCTAAGAGTTGGGGCAGAAGGACGGGGGTCAGTCGGCGTCGTATGGGTGTTCTCAAGTTCCAGGTGACCTCGCCCGACGCGGCGAGCCGATTGACGGATCTTCGTAAGGCCTACGTGACCGGCCTCGATCGGACGCCCACGCGCCTCACCGTCGAATTCCGGCAAGGTGTGATGGTCTGCCATCGCGACGTCGGAGAAAGCGGCCGGTTATTCGTCCCATGGCCCGTTCCCGGCCACGGCACGCCGATCGTCGGAACGGCGACCCTCGCTGAACGCCGTGAACCGTACAATCTGGCGGTTGAACTCGCCCGGGGCAAGCTCAACGACGTCCGCAACCAACTCGCCGATTGGCGGCAGATGGGGCTACGCTCGCCCGCGCAACTCGACGGCGTCCTCGCGAAAGCACAATCCGCCTTTATCAAGGCGGCCACCTCGGCGGACAAGGCCGGCGACTCGTACGCGGCGTCTCAGGAATCGCTACGGTATGCGTTCGAGTCAGGCGAAATTCTGACCGAAACCTATACGACCCAGGTTCTTCAGACGAGACTCGCTGCCTCGCCGAAACTCCCCACGCAGTTCGCCGCCGCACTCGACGGCGATCCGAAAGCGGCCTTCTGGTCCTCCGAATTCAACCAGTCGTTCAACGCCGCACGTCTGACCTGTCCATGGCGGACGTTGGCCCCATCGGAAGGCGTCTACCGCTGGGACGACATGGACGCCCAGCTCGCCTGGTGCAAGAAACAGAACATTCCCGTTCAGGCCGGACCTTTACTCGAATTTCGACCCGCCGCCATGCCGGACTGGATCTGGCTCTGGGAAGGCGATTTCGAGACGATTCTCGGGCTGGTCGTGGACCTCGTGCGTCAGGTCGTTCAGCGCTATCGAGGAAAGATCCCGCTCTGGCATCTCGTCCACCGACCCGCCAGCGTCGATTTCCTGGGACTTTCTGAAGAAGAACAAATCCGGATCGCGGCGCGGGCCATCCAGGTCGCCCGTCAGGCCGACCCCCAGGCCCAGTTCACCATCGGAGTCGAACGGCCCTGGGCCGAATGGATGGGTTCGAGCCCGTTCCAACTCGGCCCGCTCCATCTCGCCGATTATCTCGTTCGCGCGGACCTTGGACTCTCGGGGATCGCCATTGAGGTGGCGCCCGGGTATTCCTCGCCGGGAAGCCATCTCCGCGACCTGTTCGACTTCTCGCGAATGCTCGACCTCTACGCCCTGTTGAACTTGCCGCTTCATGTCTGGATGACTTTCCCGTCATCGACCAGTCCCGACCCGCTCGCCGATCCGTCCATCCGGGTCGAAACCTCGCAGTGGCCGACCGCTCCCGAGGAGTCGATCCAGGCAAACTGCGCCGCGAAGTGGATTGCACTCGCGGTCGCCAAGCCGTTCGTCCGCTCCGTGACCTGGACCCAGATCGGCGATTCGACCGCCCACACCTATCCCCACGGCGGGCTGTACGACGCCAAAAATGCCCCAAAGCCGCTGCTTTCGTGGCTCAAGTCGTTTCGGAAGGAACTTTTGAGCTGATCGGCCCTCCGCGACTTCGACACGGAAGTCGTCGGCTGGACCCCTGATGCCGTTACAGTTTGACATTGGCTTCGTTTCGCAAAACGGGTCCGAGTCGTTCGGAGACCGGAGCTGCCGTTACAGATTGACATCGGCTTCGTTTTG
>JAYUFP010000109.1:0-2491 GCA_043738665.1 Isosphaeraceae bacterium | reverse complement strand
GAACCACGTGGCACCCAGCAACAGACGTGGATTTGCTCAAGTTATTTTTTCGCGGTTCCTTAGATCCGTCCTCAAATTTGCGAAACTTGAACTTAGGCCTTGCCGTTGATCGGCCTGGCGGGCACGCCGACGACCGTCGCTTCGGCGGGTACGTCGCGCCCGCTGGTGACGACCGCGTTGGCTCCGACGGTCGCGTTCGCTCCAACCGACACCGGCGCGACGAGGATCGCCCCCGACCCGATCAGAGCGTTTGCCCCGATCACGGTCGTCTCCTTGGTCTTGCCGTTGAAATTGGCGGTGACGGCGGTCGCGCCGATATTCGCGTTCTCGCCGACCTCGGCGTTCCCGAGATACGCCAGGTGTCGCGCCCTCGCGCCGGTCTGGAGATGCGATTTGCTCACCTCGACAAAGGCACCCAGCTCCACGGCGTTCTCTAGGGTCGTCCCCTCGCGGAGGTGGGTAAACGGCCCGATCCGGCAGCCTTCGCCGATCGAGAGCGGCCCTTGGATCACGGTGAACGGGAAGATCATGGTGTCGCGACCAATCCTGGCACGGCCGTCGATATAGGTGTTCCTCGGGTCGACGATTGTCACCCCTTCGGTCATCCAGTGGTCCTGGATCCGGCTCTGCATGATCGCGTGCGCCTGGGCGAGATGCTGGCGTGTGTTCACGCCGAGGATATCGTCGGGACGGAGGACCGGGAGGGCGACGACCTTTCGGTGCAGCGATTGAAGCAAGTCGGGGGCGTCGGTGAGGTAGTACTCACCCTGTGCATTGCTCGTGTTGAGCTGGTCGAGGGCGTCCCAGAGGCCGGGGAGGTCGAAGACGTAGCAGCTCGGGTTGACCTCGCGGATCGCCTTTTCCTCGGCCGTGCAGTCGCGTTCCTCGACGATCCGCAGGAATCGCCCGGCGGAGTCTCGAAGAATCCGACCGAAGCCCGCGGGGTCGGGGACGACGGCGGTTCCGAGCAAGGCCGCCGCGTTGTCTTTCTTCTGGAGAGCAAGCAGATCCGCGAGTGGACCCGGTCGGATGAGCGGCTCATCACCGACCAGAACGAGCGCCGGGCCTGTGTAGTCCTTCAGGACAGTGTGGCAGGCTTTCACGGCGTCGCCCGTCCCGAGCTGCCGGGTCTGTTCGGCGAAGATGATATCGGGCTCGTCCTGGAGTGCGGTCCTGACCTGGTCCGCGGCGTATCCGACGACGACGACGATCGTCTTCGCACCCGCGCCCCTCGCCGCATCGACGACGTAATGAATCATCGGCTGGCCGCAAACCTCATGGAGAACCTTGGCCTTCTCCGATTTCATCCGCTTGCCGTGTCCCGCCGCCAGGATGATCGCCACCGGACCTTGCATCGTCGCCGTCTCTTCCAGGTGTGAGGGATACAGAATCGTCGTCGAGGGCCTAAGCCCGACAAATGCTCGCGGTAAGTCTCCCTTAGGATAGAACGCGCCAGGTCGGGGCGTCAAAGGGAGCGGACCTTGTGGAAACGGGAACTCATCTCATTCGGAGCCATCCGCGACATTCGCGGCCGAGTTGTCCTTCGCAACAGGGAACGGACAAGGCCCGCGAACCTTGAAGCTTACGGGACGATCTGGCAGACTGAGCGATCGTCTCGGGCGACGTCAGTTCCATGAAAATTTGACGACCCGATGAATCTTCCGTGACCAAGGCCCATCGAAAACAGGCACGCTCATGACGCTGACGCCCGAAGAGGTCGCGAAAGTCGCCGTCCTGGCCCGGCTCCGCCTTAGTCCCGAGGAACTCCAGACATTCACAGGCCAGCTCAACTCGATCGTCGACTTCGTGGCGCAGCTTCAAGAACCCGACACTTCGAACGTCGAGCCTCTCGCCCATGGGGTCGAGGTCCGGAACGTTTTTCGCGATGACGTGCAAGGCCCGAGCCTCCCGTTCGAAAAGGCCCTTGCCAACGCACCGAAGCGGAATGTCGAGGGGTTCCTTGTCCCGGCCGTGCTCGAATAATTCCAAGTCGCCGAGTTCCCGACTCATTCGCCGCCGTTCCGCAACTCGCGAGAGACCGAATCGATGACCCCCGCGCCCACCGCCATGGACTTGATTGCCCAGTTGAATGCGGGAGCCGTCACCGCGGAGGAGGTCGCCCGGACTTACCTCGACCGCGCCGGCAAGCTCGCCAAACTCAACGTGTTCGTCCACCTCGATTCCGAGTCGATCCTCGCGCAAGCGAAGGCGGTGGACGCCAAGCGCAAGGCCGGTGAACCGATGGGCCCGCTCGCGGGTGTGCCGGTCGCGATCAAGGATGTGCTCTGCGTCGATGGCGAGCCCACGACGTGCGGCAGCCGGATGCTTGAGAATTTCCGCCCGCCTTACGACGCCACGGTGATCCGGAAGCTCAAAGCCGCCGACGCCGTTCTCTTCGGCAAGACGAACATGGACGAGTTCGCGATGGGCTCGTCCACCGAGAACAGCGCCTACGGCCCGACCCGCAACCCCTGGGACGTCGAACGAATTC
>JAYUFP010000108.1:0-7703 GCA_043738665.1 Isosphaeraceae bacterium | reverse complement strand
TGCTGATCCCGTTCGTCCCGCCGCTCTACACCCCGACCAACGAGCCCGCGGAAGCGTCTGAACACGACGTCTGAGCGTCGATATCAGGGGTTACTGATAGGTTTTCGGGCCTTCTTGAGAAGGTCGGGGTGGAAAATGCGCTTTGAGACTTTGGAAGTGCGGGAGCTTGCTTCCGCTTTCGAGGTCGATCGAAGCGGGACCAAGCTCCCGCACTCCAAAGACCCGAAAGTCGGGAGAAAGCGCCCGGCCTGGTCGTTAATCGTTCGCTGAGTGCATCCGCCGGAATCCGTTGGCGCACCCCTTCGAGAACTTGCCCCGGCTTGAGGGGTGAGTAACCAGTGACCCTGCTTTTCCGTCACTTCGCCCCAACCAAGCCGCTTTTTCAATTCAGAAACACTTCGCTCAATAAGGTCGCTCAGAGCCTGTCCCACTTCCTCCTCGATAAGCGGCATGAGACCGACATCAACGAACTTGAGCTGAAATTCGGTTCGAATTCGCCCAAGCGTCTTTGCTCGATAGGCGATTTCCGGAGAGAACTCGTCTTGGTGACTATGGAAGAAGTTCGCAACGCGGTCGATTGGGATACTTTCGATCCACTCGGGGGAGTTCGCCCCTTGCTTCCACCATTGCAAGGTGTTGTGAAAACACACGAAAACGACGGGCGCTCCCCAGGGTCGACAACCTTGAACTGCACCTCGTGGATCCCCGTTCCCAGCAAGTACAACAACGCACGCGGAACGTGAATCCATCGGAGTCTGCGCGAACCCGACGAGCGGAGCAGAGGCGTTGTCTCCGTAGCGGAAATCGGTGCGCAGGAGATCCGAGCGATATCCACACGACCGCAAAGGCGTTCTTAGGGCGTCGGGTTTGAATGCCAAGGCGGAGATGGCGGAGGCTCCTGATTTTCGCGATCCGGAACCAATTTGTCCCAGAATTCTCGTGGCGACTGACCGATTCAGATTTTCACTAACGATATCGGCAACCCGTGGTCACAGCACAGGGTTTTTTGCCCCATTGCCCCCATTCTCGCTGGCTTAGTCTCCAGCCTTGGCAGAACCCCGAGAAAACCCGCCAAAGCGCGCTGCAAACAGGCAACACAACCCCTACCATTCGCCGAATAAGACGGCCTCAAATGGGTCGGGTCACCCGAATTTCGGGGTTCGGCAAGGAGCCCTATCGAGATTGATTGGCGTACCATTCTTCGCTTACGGAGTCGGTCAGTCGATCAAGCCGACCCACTCGGCTTCGGGACACCTGCCGTCGGCGTCATGACCTTGTTCAGGACCTCCTGGAAGCTGTCCGGCGAGACGCTGAACTGGCCTCGGAAGGGGTTGTCCATCACGGCGGTGAGGAAGATGAGGAGGGCGACGAAGGTCGCGAAGATCCCCACCAGGATCGCATGGAGCGTCAGGTTTTCGACCCAGAAGAGGTACATCAGACCCGTGTTGAGGATCGCCCCGATCAGGACGACGTGCCAGAGGGCCGCGGGGAGTCCCGTCGTGACCGAACTGAGCCGGAGCCGACGCGCCGAGACGACCTCGTCGAGGCTCCGGATCACTTCGGCGTGGATCACCTTTTCGCGTTCGCTCTTGGGGTCGAACGCCATGACCTCGTCTTCGAACTCGTGGAGCTTCCGGGTCCCTTCGTCGTTCCCTTCCCCGATGCGATGAGCGGGCCAATCCTTCTCGACGATGGACTTCGTGTAGGCCCGAAAGTCGCCTTCGAGCTTGCCCCGTAACGGCTCGGGGTAGCCGTCCAGGTCGTTGTAGAGCGCGGCGATCGTCGCCGCCTCCTTGCTGATCTGGCCGTCGATCCCCGAGAAGTTTTCCCAGGTCCCCACCGCGATCAAGCCCAGCGCCAGGCCGTAAAAGACGCCGATCCCCGCGAAGACCCAGCTCACGACGTCGTTATAACGGTCCGAACCGCCGAGCAGCCGCCTCACCAAGGGGCGGGTCAGGAACAGGCCCGCGACCGAGCTGATCACACAGGCCAGGACGATCAGGAGTCCGAGCTGCCAGTTCGCGAGGTCGTAAATCCAGTAAAACGTCATCAAACCCTCTGCCTGTTGTCTGGTGGGTTTTCCGCCCCGCAACATCCCAGGGCCAACTAGAGAGCGGGGGCGCGGCGCAACGCCAAAGCCCAAGAAAGGGCACGTTCAGGATTGTCATCGCAAAATGGAGAACATGGGATATCGTGAAACACCCAAATCTCCAATTCGCGATGGGAAGCCGGAAGGTCTCCGTTTGACGGTCTGGAATTACTTCAAGTGGACTCCCGCGTAGAACTTCACAGTCCTCTTGAATCCCTCCTTGCCCCACTCGACGTTCCACTTGATCCCCGCGCCCGTCGCCGGGGGGCACGCGAGCGGAAAGGCTTCGCGGACGAACAGACGGTAACCCCGGTCGTCCCGCGAGACGGCTGTCACCGTCGGGAACAGGTGCGCCCGGATCTGATCCTCCGAGGGGGATTTCTCCGGGTCCACGCGGAGCCGGAAGCCGCCGGGACCGGGTACCCCCATCAGGCCCAAAAGGTCGACCGTCGGAAACCCCTCCTCTTCCCAAGCCTCGCTCAAGAGACCACTTAGCAACCTGGGTTTGAGTGAGGCCGAGTCGGGCGCGCTGCTCTCTTCCCAAGCCTCGCTCAAGAGACCACTTAGCAACTGGGTCGTCTCCGGCAATTGTGCGAAGAAGGCCGGCCAGGGGGATTCGCCCGGGTCGATGACCGCCAGCATGATCAAATCGTCGGGGAAGGCCGCGAGCATTTCCGCGGAAGGCTTCCCGCGGTCCGCGGCAGGACCCTGATCCGAGAGCGCCGCGCGTGCGATGTCGGATGCCATGGCGAACGCGACGGACGATTTGCCGACCAGGATCGTCGGGCCGTTGCCGGGTTCGAGCCAGGTCACGAGCCCCGCGGGAGAGGCGAGACGGTAGCCTCGCTCCGGGGCGGGGAGCCGTTCCCATGCGAGGATCGGCGGATCTTCACGCTCGTTCCTGTTGGAATCATCGGCGCGGGCGTCACGGTCGCGGAGGGTGCGATTGACCCGCGTCACGAGTGCGTCGAGCCCCTTCGCGAACGCGTCCGGGTTCTCCAACCCGGCGACCGCCGCCAAGACCGAATGCCCTTCCCTCAGTTCGTCGCGGATGATCACGAGCGACCACGTCGGGCCGACGCCCTTCAAGAGGTCGCCGACCTTCGCCAGTCCGGTGATCTCCCGGACCCCGTTCTCAACGGTCTCGATCGGACCCGCCGCCCCCGGGATCAGCGTCTTGGCCGCGAAAATCGCTTCATTGCACGCCTTCTCGGCGTCGAACGAGACGACCGCGAACCCCCCCGCGGCGGAGGGGATTGGCGGCAGCTTGTCCTTGCGGAACGGCTTCGCGTTGAACCACGCGAACCCCCCCTTGCGCGGCGGAGGGGCCTCGACCCGTACCACCGAGAAAAGCGCGTTCTTATGAAAACCCCAGCGCCCGACGACCCGCGAAATGTTATCGACTCCCAGTACCTTCAACGGGTCCGGGTTCAGATCCGGGAGAGGCTGAGGCGCGGCTGGGACCGGCAATTCAACCAAAGCGGGAGGCTCGGGAGGGACCGCGGAGGGCTTGGATTCAGGGGCCTGGGGCGGTCGGTCGGGCAAGACGACGACGTCCGAAGGAACCGTCGGCTTCACCTCGGGAGCGGCGGTCGGCGCGGGCTCCGCACCCGGAATCGGCGGGGGAGTCTTGCGAAAATACTCCGCGGGCGTCGGAGCGGGCGTCGGGGCGAGGGCCGGCGCGGGAGGCGTCGGGGGCTCCGGATGCGCCCAGGAAGCCATGGTTTTCGCTCTGTCACGTTCGAACCTCGTGTAGGGGTTCTCGTAAACCCGCGCGACGAGTTTCCGGAACTCGCCCTCCTTGCCCGGTTCGATGAAGAAGAGACCGTTCGGCTCGAACCCGGCGACGTCCCGCCCCTCGGCGAGCGCCGCGGCCCGCGCGGGGTGTGTGGACGCGTTCGGCGTTTTGCCGTCGAGGGCGTCGAGGACCGCGTTCAGGTTCTTCTCGTCCTTGGCCCCCGGCGCGTGGACGACGATGAGGTCATCCTTCTCGAACCACCACGACAGCACCGCGGCCGGATCGGGGGTCTTCTCCTTCGCCGCCTGGTCGCCGACGTATTGATAGATCTCACGGCCGCGGAGCCGACGGATCCGGCCGTTCTTGGATTCGACCATCGGCCGGAAGAGGCGCTCGAACCGCGGCCGGTTCTCCTTGTCGCCGGCTTTCGGGACGACGACCGTCGCGGACAAACCCGCGTCACCGCGGACATGGGCCGCAGCGACGAACCCGCGCCGCGCGACGTGTTCCGCGAGGGCCGTCGCCTCGGTTCCCGAGAGTTTCGCGCCGGGAACCTTTCGCAACAACCGCGCGGCGACCTGCCTGGCGACGTCGGCCGTCATCGCGCCCGCGGGCGTCTGATTTAACAACGCGTAGGCCTCGGATGCCTTCCAGGCTTCGGGACGGGAGTCGAGGCCGTCGAACTCGGCGTAGGCCACCAGCCCCTCGACGGGGACCGTCCGGGAGGGTCCGGCATCGGCCCCTACCGCCGCGGGGCCGAGTAACGTGAGAAACAGCGCGGACCACGGGCGCAAGGTCATCATCGGAACTCCCTTTCCCGTACACATGCTCAGAATGGTCTGACTTGGGTCGGGACGCAAGACACGCCGGGCATTGTCGAATGTGTGGCGGCCGGGGTCAATGTCGTGGTCCCCGGCGGGCCGACGGAACCGAAAACAATTTAGGAAGGCTCTTCCGGTGTTCCGGGCGGCTGGGTCATCTGAACCGAAAATGATCGATTACCGATGTCAAATGGCCGACAAAACCAGCTAAATCGTCGATCGGCCATTGATCATTGACCATCACGGGGGTCAACCGCCCAGAATCCCGGAAGAGCCCACGTGACCTAAGCTCGATCAGGGACCAATTCCCGTGTCGATGCCGACGCCGACGCCGACGCGATCGTGCCGAAATGGAGTGGTTGCGATGCCCAAGACGTTCTCGGCTGACCGACGCGAGTGCATGAAGTCGTTTCAAAGTCCGAATTTACGGGGTCGTGACGCCGTCCGCGATCCGGCCCGATTGGCCGCCTTGCGCGGCCTTCATCTGCTCGACAACCCCCCCGAACTTCCTTTCGACCGTCTCACCCGGCTGGCCGCCAAAGTCGTCGGCGCGCCGGTCGCCCTGGTTTCCCTGGTCGAGGCCGACCGCCAATTCTTCCTCAGTTCTCTCGGGCTCTCCGAGCCTTGGTCGGTCTGCCGTCAGACGCCCCTCTCGCATTCGTTCTGTCAGCACGTCGTCCGGTCGGGTGAGCCGCTGGTCATCACCGACGCCCGGACCGACCCCCGAATCCTCGGCAACTTGGCCATCACTGATCTCGGTGTGGTGGCCTACCTCGGCATTCCGCTCGTCACCGCGACCGGTCATGTCTTGGGTTCGTTCTGTGTCATAGACAGCCGGCCCCGTGACTGGTCGCGGGACGAAGAGAACATCCTTCAGGATCTTGCCGCCTCGGTGATGACGGAGATCGAGCTCCGCGCCGAGGTCGCCGTCCGGCAACGTACCGAGTCGGCCTTGCGTTCGAGTCGACGGCGGCTTGCCGCGTCGTTATCGGTCGCGAAGACCCTTAACGTCGAGTTGGAGCGGCAGAAGGAGGCGCTCGCGGAGGCCAACGCACGGCTCGCGGAACTGGCCTCGACCGACGCTTTGACCGGGCTCAAGAACCGCCGCCACTTCGACGAAGCCCTTCGCGACGGCTATGCCTTGATGGGTCGGCGGAAAGAACCGGTGTCGGTGATCCTCGCCGACGTCGATGAGTTCAAACTTTACAACGACACCTACGGCCACCCGGCGGGAGACGAGGTGCTCCGGAGGGTCGGGGCCGTGTTCCGCAAGCAGATCCGGTCCCACGAGACGGTGGCTCGGTTCGGCGGGGAAGAGTTCGCGGTGATCCTGCTGGGCGACGACGTCAAGGAAGCGGCTTTCGTCGCCGAGCGACTTCGCGAGGCGCTCGAAGCGGAGCCTTGGCCGACCCGCCGAGTGACCGCCAGCTTCGGCGTGGCGGCCTCGATCCCCGGAATCGGTCCCGATGTGCTTGTGCGGCAGGCCGACGAGGCCCTCTACATCTCGAAGCGAGACGGACGCAACCGCGTCACGCGTCACGCCGGGTTATCCTCCGCGGCGCGTTCGATCGCCGCTTCGCACGCCTAAGGAACAGGCCGGAAATCACTTCTAATAGGCCTCGGATGCACAACCGTAGGCTGGGTCGTGACCCGGCGGATTTGACGGCGGAGACTGTCCGCGCCGGGGCACGACCCAAGCTACGGATAAGCTCAATCTCGGGGGGACAAAACGGGAAGTCATTCCCGGCCTGTTCCTCAAAGCGAGCAGAGGTGGGGGGCGAGGAACGGACACCGGCCTAGGGCAACGGCCGAACCGCTTTCGGGTCGAGCGGGTGCTCGTTGATCGGCAGCTCGCGTCTTGCCGCTTTGCCGAATTATCCGGAGTCGGATATTTTTGCCGGCTGAAGCGCGTTGCCTGGCGTCAAGAACGAAAGGGGGACCGGGGTTCGCCAGTCGAAACCCCAGCCACGCCGGATCATTACGGGCGCGAAGGGCCGAGGCCGATCACGGCTTCTTGACGGCGTCGATGATCTTCTCGCCACCCTTGCTGATTCCTTCGCCGGTCTTCTCGATGGCCTTGCCCGCGCCTTCAACGGCTTTGGCGGCAGTCTCGCCGACCTTCTCCTTGACCGTTTCCTTGGCCGCGTTTTCAAGCTTCACGCCACCCTTTTCGATGGCTTCGCCGCTCTTCTTGATGACTTCGCCGGTCTTCTCGGCGGCCTTGCTGCCGACTTCGACGGTCTTTTCCTTGATCTTGACGGCCTCTTCCTTGATCTCTTCCTTCTGCTCGGGCGAGCAACCCGGAAGCGTCACGGCGGCAATGATCAACGAGGCCGCAAGGGCCAGCCAGAATTTCGGACGAAACATGTCAGTCACTCCCAATCGGTGTCGTTTTCTTTGTTTCGATGATTCGCGACCCGAAATACGGTTTCAGGTTGCGTAGATCTTAATCATTCGGACCCCCGCTGCACACTCCCCCTCGTGCCGAACACGGCCGATTAATTCTCGTGATTTCGACGCCTTCGGGAGTGCGAGGCTCCTGCCAAGCTTTTCCATCCCTCCCAGGCTCTCTCCGGCTCGGCAGGAGCCTCGCACTGGTCTGGTGAAAAGTCGGCCTTGACCAAGCTAGGTGTTCATCCCGGTTGCGTCGCGCCCTTTCCTCCCTTGCGAAGGGGGGGAAAAGGATCGGCCGCTTGCGTCGTCATCCCATTCCGCGCAACAAAAACACACGCCTCAAAACCAGCTCTCCAGTCCGATCAACACCAACTTTTCACCAGCCCGGGCTCGCACTCCCGTTGAGAACTAAACGCCGATTTCCACGGCCGGGAAAAAAATCCCTGGCGCTCGCCAGTTGGTGCGCGAAAACAGGAGAAATACACAAAATGGGCAGAATGTTCTCTGGGTGATTCCGCAGTGGGGGGGTGACTTTCGCGACCCGATCGATCAAAAAGGCACGCACGATGGATCCCCATAGTTTCAGTATGGAGACACACCGTGCGCGCCACCGACGCACTTCAGACTACCATCACGTTTCAACCCGTCAACGTGATAGACC